>JAHZIU010000179.1 GCA_022601315.1 Betaproteobacteria bacterium | reverse complement strand
TCTCCTTTATCGTTCCAAAATTGTTTTTCAGTTTCTTTTCTTTAATTCTTTGGTCTAATCAATAGCTTGTAAATTCTATGCTCACTATGCTATTTAACCTGCCGCTCTTATCAAGCAAACAACTGGCAAGACTACTTAGTCAGTTTGAGGATAAAACACCACAAGACAAAATAATCAATAATTTACAATCAAATAGTTTGCTCATCACCATTAACAACACTGTTATCTGTAACATCTGTTTCTTTACCAAAATCAGGTAAAACACTTTGAATCTTACGCGTAGTATGAAATGACAAACCTGTTCCTGCTGGCACAAGCCGCCCAACAATCACATTTTCTTTTAAACCGCGTAAATCATCTTTTTTACCCATGATGGCAGCCTCTGTCAGAACACGTGTTGTCTCCTGGAATGATGCTGCAGAAATAAACGAATCCGTCGACAATGAAGCTTTGGTAATACCCAACAACATATATTCATATGTGGCAGGTAATTTCTTCTCCTTTATCAACTGCTCATTTGCAATTAATAAATCCGCCCGTTCAACTTGTTCGCCTAAAATGAACTTCGAATCACCAGCATTTGTAACCTGAACACGGCGTAACATTTGACGCACAATAACTTCAATATGCTTATCATTGATCTTGACACCTTGTAGGCGGTAGACATCCTGCACTTCATCAGTAATATAGCGTGCAAGTGCTTCAACGCCTTGTAAGCGCAGAATATCGCGAGGATCAGCCGGACCATCGACTATCACTTCCCCTTTATTTACAACTTGTCCATCATGCGCCATTACATGCTTATCCTTAGGAATCAGATATTCATGCGCTATGCCTTCTAAATCTGTAATTACCAAACGTTGTTTACCCTTAGTGTCCTTACCAAAAGATACATTACCCGTCACTTCTGCCAGCATACCTGCATCTTTAGGTGAACGCGCTTCAAAGAGCTCAGCTACACGCGGTAAACCACCAGTGATATCGCGTGTTTTGGAGGTTTCTTGTGGGATTCTTGCCAGCACTTCACCGACACCAACTTGCTGTCCATCTCGCACTGTAATAATACAGCCATTCTGGAATGTAATACTTACCGGCTGATTACTTCCCGCAATTTTAATTTCTTTCTCATCATCATCTAAGAACTTGACCAGTGGACGAAGTCCTTTTGATTGCGTCGCACCGCGTCTTTTTGGATCAATGACCACCAACGTGGATAAACCTGTTACTTCATCAATCTGTTTAGCAACAGTAACGCCTTCTTCAACATTCTCGAAACGAACTTTTCCGGTATATTCTGTAATGATTGGCCGCGTATGTGGGTCCCATGTGGTCAACAATTGGCCAGCTTTTACAGTTTCGCCATCCCGCACAAGTAATGTTGCGCCATAAGGCGCTTTATGGCGCTCACGCTCACGACCATTTTCATCATGTATAATTACTTCACCACTTCGAGAAATAGCAATCAATTCGTTTTGTTCATTCGTAACATAACGCATTGTCGATGAATAATGTACAGAACCACTTGATTTACTTTCTACTTGACTGACAACAGCCGTTCTCGATGCCGCACCACCAATATGGAATGTACGCATAGTTAACTGTGTCCCTGGTTCTCCAATTGATTGCGCAGCAATTACACCAACGGCCTCTCCCACATTAACTAACGAACCGCGCCCTAAATCTCGGCCATAACATTTCCCACACAGACCATACCGTGTTTCACATGTTAATGGTGTACGTACTTTTACTTCATCAATACCTAAGGATTCAATTAAATCAACAGCTTCTTCATCAAGCAAAGCACCAGCTGGATAAAGTACGTCCATGCTCTCAGGATTAACCACATCATTAACAACAACTCTTCCCAAAATACGCTCACGCAACGCCTCGATAATTTCACCGCCTTCAACCAAGGCTTTCATGACTACGCCATCACCAGTATCACAGTCTTCCTCTATAACAACCAAATCCTGTGTCACATCGACTAATCGTCGTGTCAAATAACCAGAGTTTGCTGTTTTTAAAGCGGTATCCGCCAAACCCTTACGTGCACCGTGAGTAGAAATAAAATATTGCAGAACGTTTAGTCCTTCACGGAAGTTTGCGGTAATTGGTGTCTCAATAATGGAGCCGTCAGGTTTCGCCATTAACCCACGCATCCCTGACAATTGGCGTATTTGCGCGGCTGATCCACGTGCACCAGAATCAGCCATCATATAAATCGAATTAAACGATTCTTGAGATATTGGCTTTCCGTCTTCACCAGTTTTTATCTCGCCAGTCTCACGATCACGCACAACTTCAACGCCTAATTGGTCCATCATGGCCTTAGCAACCTGATCACCAGCACGTCCCCAGATATCGACAACTTTGTTATAACGCTCGCCCTGTGTGACCAAACCTGAAGTATATTGCGTTTCAATTTCTTTCACTTCTTTTTCGGAAGCGGAAATAATGTCACTTTTCTGTGGTGGCGTAAGCATATCATCAGCACAAATTGATATGCCTGCTCTGGTTGCAAAACTGAAGCCAGCATACATTAATTTATCTGCCAAAATAACTGTTTCACGCAAACCGGAGCGCCTGAAACTTGCATTAATAAGCTTCGAAATCTCTTTTTTCTTCAGCGACTTGTTGATGAGTGAAAAAGGCAAGCCTGGTGGCAAAATTTCATATAAAAGTGTACGTCCAACTGTTGTTTCATAACGCGTTATTTTCTCACTTCGCTCACCATCAGCTGTGATGTCATATTCTTTAATTCGAACAGTAATCTTTGCATTTAATTCGACATTGCGACTTTCATATGCACGTGAAACCTCGCTAACATTTGGAAACAGCATGCCTTCACCAAGCGCGCCAATTTTTTCTCGAGTAGTGTAATACAATCCAAGTACGATATCTTGCGACGGAACAATAATAGGCTCCCCATTAGCTGGAGAAAGCACGTTATTAGTCGACATCATTAAGGTGCGGCATTCCATTTGTGCCTCTAATGAAAGCGGCACATGCACAGCCATCTGATCACCATCAAAGTCAGCATTAAACGCGGCACAGACTAATGGATGTAATTGAATGGCTTTGCCTTCAATTAATACCGGTTCAAAAGCCTGAATACCCAAACGATGTAATGTAGGCGCACGATTCAACATAACCGGATGCTCACGAATTACTTCCTCGAGAATATCCCACACCACAGGAGTTTCATTTTCAACTTCTCTCTTAGCCGCTTTAATGGTGCTCGCAATACCCATAATCTCCAGTTTATTGAAGATAAAGGGTTTGAATAATTCAAGCGCCATTTTCTTGGGCAAACCACATTGATGAAGCTTCAACTGAGGTCCCACCACAATGACGGAACGACCAGAATAATCAACCCTTTTGCCAAGCAGATTCTGACGAAAACGTCCTCCTTTGCCTTTAATCATGTCTGCCAGTGATTTCAAAGCACGTTTGTTTGCGCCTGTCATTGCTTTACCGCGACGACCATTATCCAACAATGAATCAACTGACTCCTGTAGCATACGTTTTTCGTTGCGAACAATAATCTCAGGCGCTTTTAGTTCCAGCAGTCGCTTCAAACGATTATTGCGGTTAATCACACGGCGGTATAAATCATTTAAATCGGATGTTGCAAAACGCCCGCCATCCAATGGAACAAGCGGACGCAAATCAGGTGGCAATACCGGCAAAACTGCCAGTATCATCCACTGGGGTTTAATACCGGATTTATTAAATGCTTCCAAAACCTTCAGGCGTTTGGAAATCTTTTTAATCTTTGTTTCTGAGCCGGTACTCTCCATCTCTCGCCGGAGATTCTCAATCTCCACATTAACATCAAGATTACTTAATAAGGCCCTTACACCTTCCGCACCCATGCTGGCGCTAAAATCATCGCCAAATTCTTCTGTTTTTGCCAGGTAATCATCTTCTGTCAACAGCTGACACCTTGTTAATGGCGTCATACCGGGGTCTGTAACAACGTAGGCTTCAAAATAGAGGACTCTTTCGATATCACGTAACGTCATATCCAGTACCATACCTAAACGAGAAGGTAATGATTTCAAGAACCAAATATGAGCAACTGGGGATGCCAGTTCGATATGCCCCATCCGTTCACGACGTACTTTTGATAAAGTAACTTCAACGCCACATTTTTCGCAAATAACGCCACGATGCTTTAGTCGCTTATACTTACCACACAAACATTCGTAATCTTTTACCGGACCAAAGATTTTTGCACAGAACAATCCATCTCTTTCTGGCTTAAATGTACGATAGTTAATTGTTTCAGGTTTCTTTACCTCACCATAAGACCATGAGCGAATTTTCTCTGGAGAAGCCAAGCCAATTCTAATGGCATCAAACTCTTCTTTATGAGTAACCTGTTTAAATAAATCTAGCAATGCTTTCATTTGTCACTCCTGTAAATCAGGGGGCAATAAAAAATTCGGAATATAAATTGTAATGACAGGGAAGTAAGGTTTCGTATCCTCCCCCCTTCCTGCACGAATTATTAATGTTGCTCAAGATCAATATCCATACCCAATGATCGTATCTCTTTTACCAACACATTAAATGACTCTGGCATTCCAGCATCAATTTTATGGTCACCCTTAACGATACTTTCGTATACTTTAGTGCGTCCGGCGACATCATCCGACTTAACTGTCAGCATTTCTTGCAATGTATATGCAGCACCATATGCTTCTAGTGCCCAGACCTCCATTTCACCAAAACGCTGCCCACCAAACTGGGCTTTACCACCCAGCGGTTGTTGCGTTACCAGACTATATGGACCTGTAGAACGAGCATGCATCTTATCATCAACCAAATGATGCAATTTCAACACATGCATATAACCAACAGTCACTGGTCTATCAAATGCTTCACCTGTTCTGCCATCATACAACGTTATCTGACCAGATCTAGGCAACTCCGCCAATTCCAACATGTCTTTAATATCATTTTCAGACGCACCGTCGAACACAGGCGTAGCAAAAGGAACGCCTTTTGTCAGATTACCAGCTAAAGCAATAATTTCATCATCGGTCAATGCAGAAACATCTTCTTTTTTTCCACTATGGTTGTATATTTTATCCAGAAACGTTCTAACTTCATTAACATTCTTTTGCGCACTCAGCATCTCATTAATTTTATTGCCTAACCCTTTTGCTGCCCAACCTAAATGCACTTCAAGAATCTGTCCAACATTCATACGCGATGGCACACCCAACGGATTTAAAACGATATCAACAGGCGTACCATCAGCCATATAGGGCATATCTTCCAGCGGAACAATCTTGGAGATCACACCCTTATTGCCATGACGCCCAGCCATTTTGTCGCCGGGTTGCAAGCGACGTTTAACAGCAATATAAATTTTTACCATTTTTTGCACACCGGGCGCCAATTCATCGCCCTGCGTGAGTTTCTTCTTTTTCTCATCAAATGCCGCATCGAATTCTTTACGTTTGAGCGCCATACTTTCGTGAACTTGCTCAAGTTGCATACTGGTTTCTTCATCAGATAATCGAATATCAAACCAATAATGTGGATCAATACTCTCCAAATATTCAGATGAGATAGTCGTTCCCTTTGCAAGCTTATTGGGGCCGCCTGTTGCTGTTTTACCTGTTATCAAGCGTTCAATACGCTCAAATGCATCTTCTTCAACAATACGCATTTGATCGGCTAAATCTTTCTTATAGCGATCCAGCTCATCTTCGGTAATTTGCTGCGCACGTTTATCACGTTCAATACCTTCTCGTGTAAACACCTGAACATCAATAACAGTGCCAGAAATCCCAGATGGCACACGTAATGAAGTATCTTTAACATCAGATGCCTTTTCACCAAAAATAGCGCGCAAAAGCTTTTCTTCTGGTGTCAACTGCGTTTCACCTTTAGGTGTGACTTTACCAACTAATACATCACCGGCCTCTACTTCTGCGCCAATAAATACAATACCTGATTCATCCAGTCGACCCAATTGTTGTTCAGATAAATTTGGAATATCAGCAGTTATTTCTTCAGTACCTAGTTTAGTGTCTCTACTGACAACAGAAAGCTCTTCAATATGTATTGATGTAAAACGGTCCTCAGCAACAATCCGCTCAGATATCAGAATTGAATCTTCAAAGTTATAGCCATTCCAGGGCATAAATGCAACCAGCATATTTTGACCTAATGCCAACTCACCCATATCGGTAGAAGCACCATCAGCAATAACATCATCTTTCTCTATCTGATCACCAATATTAACCAACGGGCGTTGGTTAATATTTGTATTTTGATTTGAGCGCGTATATTTAATTAAATTATAGATATCAACACCGACTTCACCCATCTGTGCTTCAGCATCATGCACCCGAACAACAATACGACTTGCATCAACATAATCCACAACGCCGCCTCGCTCAGCACGCACTGTAGTGCCCGAGTGAACTGCAACAACGCGTTCAATACCTGTACCGACAAGTGATTTTTCCGCACGCAAGCAAGGTACAGCCTGGCGTTGCATATTAGATCCCATTAATGCACGGTTTGCATCATCATGTTCTAAAAATGGGATTAACGATGCAGCCACTGAAACAATTTGCGCTGGCGCCACATCCATATATTCAATACGCTCGGGTGACGACAAAGCAAATTCGTTCTTATTACGGCAGGAAACTATATCACTGACAAATTTACCTGCATTATCCAGCTCTGCATTTGCCTGTGCAATCATAAACTTACCCTCCTCTATGGCAGAAAGATAGTCTATTTCACTGGATACTTGAGAATCATTAACCTTTCTATAAGGTGTTTCAATAAATCCATATTCATTTGTACGTGCAAACAAAGCCAAAGAATTTATCAATCCAATATTTGGACCTTCCGGTGTTTCAATCGGACAAACGCGACCATAATGTGTTGGGTGCACGTCACGCACTTCAAAACCAGCACGTTCCCTAGTTAAACCACCAGGGCCTAAAGCTGAAATGCGACGTTTGTGTGTGATTTCTGACAGCGGATTGGTTTGATCCATAAACTGAGACAATTGACTTGAACCAAAGAATTCACGAGCAGCCGCTGAAACAGGTTTGGCATTGATTAAATCATGCGGCATTAGATTATCTGATTCTGCTTGACTTAATCGCTCTTTGACAGCACGCTCAACACGCACCAAACCAGATCTGAATTGGTTTTCAGCCAATTCACCAACTGATCGTACCCGTCGATTTCCCAAATGGTCAATATCATCAATCTCGCCACGACCATTGCGCAATTCAACCAATATTCTTATGACATCAGTGATGTCTTCATTCGACAAAGTTTGTGAACCTGTTAACTCTGTTCTACCCACACGTCGATTAAATTTCATGCGTCCAACAACTGATAAATCATAACGTTCTGGTGAATAAAACAATCCACCAAACAATGCTTTTACTGCATCTTCTGTAGGCGGTTCGCCAGGGCGCATCATTCGATAAATTGCAACTTGCGCAGTCATCTCATCCGTCGTTTCATCAACTCTCAATGTTTGAGAAATGTAGGAACCATGATTAAGGTCATTGACATACAATGTATTAATCGTCTTAATATCTGCTTCGCGCAACTTTGCAAGAATTTCCTCGGTAATTTCATCATTAACAACAGCAATGACTTCACCCGTTTCTTTATCAATAACATCATGCGCCAGTATACGTCCCAGCAAAAAGTCCTCTGGCACTTCAAGTTGGCTTATTTTCGCTTCCTGTAAATTTCTAATGTGCTTTGCGGTTATGCGCTTATCTTTTTGCACAATTACTTCATTTTTCTTTGACAAAATATCGAAGCTAGCTACTTCACCACGTAAACGCTCCGGTACTAACTCAAATTGGATACCTTTACTTTGAAAATGAAAACAGTCAAAAATAAAGAAATCTTTCAGAATTTGTTCTGCTGTATAACCAATTGCTTTTAATAAGGTTGTAACAGGCATCTTTCGTCGACGATCAATCCTGAAAAAGAGACAATCCTTTGGATCAAACTCAAAATCAAGCCAGGATCCGCGATACGGAATAATACGTGCAGAAAACAGCAGTTTTCCTGATGAATGTGTTTTGCCACGATCATGCTCAAAGAAAACACCTGGAGAACGATGTAACTGAGAAACAATAACCCGCTCAGTACCATTGATAACAAAAGAACCTGTATCAGTCATCAAGGGAATTTCTCCCATATAGACTTCTTGTTCTTTTACTTCTTTGACTGTCGGTTTTGACGCTTCTTTATCCATAATTGTCAGCCGCACCTTGGCACGTAACGGTGACGCATATGTCAATCCACGTTGTTGACATTCCTTAACATCAAATACGGGCGTACCGAGCTGATAGCTGATAAAATCCAGACGCGCATTTTTAGTATGACTTTCAATCGGAAAGATTGAGTTAAATGCGGCCTGCAAACCTTGATTCTTGCGTTTATTAGGCACTACTTTCTCTTGCAAGAATGATGCATATGATTCGAGCTGAGTAGCGAGAAGAAAGGGAATCGGCAAAACGCTCGCACGCTTAGCAAAACTTTTACGAATACGTTTTTTCTCGGTGAACGAATAGCTCATGAATATTCTCCGGGAGAAGAAGACAGAGGGTTGAGGTTTTGAGACCAAAGAATCATCAATTTGTTTTAAAATCTATAAAAACAACATCGGATGATAAAAATACCAAAGGCTGGTAGCGTAAATTTGCTTACCAGCCCTGAAGTTTCAATTGCAAAACTACTTAACGTCGCAAGATGCGCCGGCTTCAGTTAATTGCTTCTGAATTGCTTCAGCATCTTCTTTAGAAACACCTTCTTTAATTGGCTTAGGTGCACCATCGACCAAGTCTTTTGCTTCTTTTAGCCCTAAGCCGGTAACGGCTCTAACAACTTTAATAACATTAACTTTACTTTCACCAACTGCGGTCAGCACGACTGTGAATTCTGTTTGCTCAGCAGCAGCACTATCACTAGCACCACCAGCGCCAGGTGCGGCAACTGCTACTGCTGCGGCAGCTGCCGACACACCAAATTTCTCTTCCATTTCAGTAATTAACTGTGATAAATCAAGAACTGACATATTTGCAACTGCTTCTAAAATTTCTTCTTTTGATACAGCCATTAGTTTCTCCTGGTTATTTCTAATTTTTTAAATACGAGTATTGAATAGAGGTTTAAGATGATTTGCTATCGCGTACTGCGGCCAAACAGCGTACAAATTTTGTAGGCACTTCATTTAGTGTCCTAACAAACTTGGCAACCGGAGCTTGCATGGTACCCATTAATTTGGATAACAATTCGTCTCGGCTTGGCAGTGCAGCAAGGGCTTTAACATCTTCGAAAGTCATGACGTTCTCACCCATAGCACCAGCTTTAATCACGAATTTTTCATTATCTTTAGAAAATTCATGCAATACTTTTGCTGCAGCAACAGGGTCAGAACTAATCCCATATGCAAGCGGACCAACCATATGCTTTGCAAGACCTGCATAAGGTGTATCTGCAACAGCGCGACGCACCAATGAATTTTTTATGACACGAAAATAGATTCCTGACTCACGTGTTTTAGCTCTAAGTTGCGTCATCTGACCAACTTCCATACCTCGATACTCTGCAACAATAATAGCCTGAGCATCTGCTACTTGAGCGCTCACTTCAGCTACTATTGCCTTTTTTTCTTCAATATTAAGACTCAAGGTTCATTCTCCATCAGTAAAAGGTGCATTGGTCCAGTGAATATCATCATTGTCCAAACACCACAAACTGGCGACCTTAGACCAGGAAAAACATATCCTGTTTGGGTACACCATCTACGCTGGGTACAATTTGAAAATTTACGACAAAATGCATTTAAGGCTTACAGAAAATCAAGTTACTGATTATTTATAAACGCCCCAACGGTCTTTGACAACCCACTGAATAAAACTACTAAATCAGCAGCCCAAAGTTCATTATTATTACGTTATACTAGATTGCTCCACTCGTACACCAATACCCATGGTGCTAGAGACAGATACACGTTTCAGGTAAAGGCCTTTTGATGCAGCAGGTTTTGCTTTAATTAGCGCATCGACCAACGCCACAATATTTTGTTTTAAGGCATCAACCCCAAATGAAGCACGTCCAATCGTGCAGTGGATAATACCGGTCTTGTCGGCACGAAATTGAACTTGTCCTGCTTTTGCATTTTTAACTGCACCAGCAATATCTGTCGTTACAGTTCCAACTTTCGGATTTGGCATTAAGCTACGTGGCCCCAAAATCTGACCTAACTGTCCGACCACCCGCATTGCATCTGGACTGGCAATCGTAACGTCAAAATTAATATTTCCAGCTTTAATCTCTGCTGCCAAGTCATCAAAACCAACGATATCTGCACCTGCTTCTTCCGCTTCTTTCGCTTTATCACCTTGTGCAAACACTGCAACACGTACTGTTTTTCCAGTTCCGGCAGGCAATACGACTGAGCCACGCACGGATTGATCTGATTTCTTTGCGTCAATACCTAAATTGATAGCGACATCAATCGACTCGTCAAACTTTGCTGTGGCTGTTTCTTTAACAAATCCTAGCGCCTCATCTAATGGATATAGTTTGTTACGATCTCTTTTTTCTGCAATTGATTTATAACGATTTGATAAACGCGCCATATTATGCCCCTTCCACATCTATGCCCATACTTCTTGCACTACCGGCAATTGTACGCACTGCAGCATCCATGTCTGCTGCTGTTAAATCAGGCATTTTAACTTTGGCAATCTCCTCGGCCTGACTCCGACTTAACTTTCCTACTTTTTCAACATGAGGCCTAGCACTTCCTTTACTTACACCCGCTGCCTTTTTAATTAATACCGCTGCAGGCGTTGTTTTCATTACGAAAGTAAAACTCTTGTCTGCATAGGCC
Organism: Betaproteobacteria bacterium; assembly: GCA_022601315.1. Classification (GTDB taxonomy): domain Bacteria; phylum Pseudomonadota; class Gammaproteobacteria; order Burkholderiales; family Nitrosomonadaceae; genus Nitrosomonas. The sequence continues at coordinate 1,580 of JAHZIU010000179.1, read as the reverse complement.
GTTATAACCACTGGCACCGGCAAGCCTGGCTCAATCTTCTGCGTAGCAGCGTTAAATGCCTTACAAAACTCCATAATATTCAATTGACGTTGTCCAAGCGCCGGGCCAATCGGCGGACTTGGATTAGCTTTACCAGCCGGAACTTGCAACTTAATATAACCAACTATTTTCTTTGCCACTTTACTCTCCTTATATGGGTGCCATCGAGTGATTACTCACTCTCCCCTACTAATCTCTAAGCCTTTTTTTATAAATAAACCTTATGGCTTAGGATTTCTCTACTTGATTAAAATCTAATTCCACTGGCGTTGGCCGCCCAAAAATTGAAACGGAAACTCTAATTTTACTTTTATCGTAATTAACATCTTCCACATTTCCATGAAAGTCAGTAAATGGTCCGTCTTTAACACGCACAGCTTCACCTGTCTCAAAAAGAATTTTAGGCTTCGGCTTCTCAACGCCTTCTTGAATCTGGTGCAAAATATTGTCAACTTCTTTCTGACTTATTGGCGTTGGCTTCATAATTGTTCCGCCAACAAATCCTGTGACTTTATCTGTACTCTTTACGAGGTGCCACGACTCATCGCACATTTCCATCTCAACTAACACATACCCTGGGAAGAATTTTCGTTCACTAATATTCTTTTGACCACCCTTCATTTCCACAACTTCTTCAACAGGCACCAGGATTTGACCAAACTTATCTTGCATACCAGCGCGATCAATACGATCAATCAATGCACGTTGTACACTTTTCTCAAATCCAGAATATGCGTGGACTACAAACCATTTCTTACTCATGCTTTCCTCTAGAGTAACGATCAAACACCTTGGTCCATCAAAAGTCTAATAATCCCCATCAACGCGGCATCAATTAGCCACAAAAACAAAGCCATTGTAACAACAAAAGCAAAAACCATTGCCGAGGTCTGTAATGTCTCCTTACGATTTGGCCACACGACCTTCTTCGTCTCTACAGAAGATTCCTTACAAAAAGCAAAAAAGTCTTGGCCCTGTGTTGTAAACCTAGCTACAAATGCTGCCAGCAGAAGACCTACCAACACTGACAATACGCGTACAACCATTGCACTTTCACTAAGATAAGTGAAACCAACAATACCTGCTACACTAAATATGAATACAAGCCCAAGCTTTACTTTGTTCACGTCTAACGAATCCTTTTTACTCTATATACAGCATTACATGCAAAACATAATCTACTACATAATATGATTACACTTGAGATTTATTATCCAAGTTCTATATTTGGCAGGCCAGGAGGGCATCGAACCCCCAACCTTCGGTTTTGGAGACCGACGCTCTGCCAATTGAGCTACTGGCCTTAATTCGAAAATCTCTACAGCAATTCAGGAAAAACCCATAACTAAACTTCATAATTTTTGGGCAATACTCATCATAATTGCTTATTTTTATTGTCTTTATTCAATAACCTTAGCGACAACACCTGCCCCAACAGTTCTGCCACCTTCACGAATGGCAAAACGCAACCCTTCTTCCATGGCAATAGGTGCAATCAAATTCACTGTCACTGACACATTGTCTCCAGGCATCACCATTTC
>JAHZIU010000178.1 GCA_022601315.1 Betaproteobacteria bacterium | reverse complement strand
GTTCATTAAAGAAATTGAGCAATTAGCACTTGCGTCACCTGAATCATATTTTGAAAATATTCCTGAACATATTTTACGATCAAAACCCATTGATGCGACACCATCACAACCCGCAGAGTTTAGCAATGTCCGTGGTGCAATTAATGCGGCACTTCATGATTTATTAACGAATAATGATGATATTATTTTACTTGGTGAAGACTTACACGAACCATACGGCGGTGCATTTAAAGTAACTGCTGGTTTATCAGTAGCATTTCCCAATCGTGTCATTTCTACACCGATTAGTGAAGCGGGCATAACAGGTGCAGGTATTGGACTCTCTATGTCAGGTCACCGCACTATCGTAGAAATCATGTTTGCAGATTTTCTCACGCTTTGCCTTGATCAGATCTACAACCATGCGGTTAAGTTTCCGGGCATATTTGCTGAATGTGACGTACCACTGATCATTCGCGCACCTTGTGGTGGGCGACGAGGTTATGGACCGACACATAGTCAAAGTCTTGAAAATATTTTAATTTCCGTTCCTGGACTAACGGTCATCTATGGCAGTCATCGCCATAATGTCGGACAACTATTGATTAATGCAGCAACTGGATGGCCCAACCCAACGATCTTTCTAGAAAATAAGCTACTTTATAGTGAAAAACAGTCTTCCGGTGATTATGAAGTTATAATGCCTGATTCTTCAGATCAAGGCGCAAGCATCTTTCCGACAATACGTAGTGGCAGTCAAGATCCTGATGTAACTTTAGTAAGTTTTGGCGGTATGCTGCCTTTTGTCGAGCGCGCAGCTAAACACCTGCAAAATGAAGAAGAGATTGAAGTTGAAATTATTGCGCCGTCTTTGCTTTCACCAATACCTAGGCAAACTTTGCTTAATGTTTTATTAAACCGCTCACGTATTGTCGTCATTGAAGAATCACATCACGAATTTGGCTTTAGTGCAGAATTATTAGCATGTCTAATGGAAAACAATTTCCAAGGGCAGGCGACTCGATTAGGCATGCCACCTGTTCCCATTGCTTCTGCGCGTAGCCTTGAGCGAGAACAGATGATTGATGAACAAGCAATAATTGATAACATAATTGATCTACTTTGAGTATGATGAATAAAAGGGATTCCGTATAATGGCTGAACCTATATATGTACCAAAAATCAATAATAACGACGATGAAGTTAAACTTATTGGTGTCGATATATCGGTTGGTGATTTTGTCGATGCCGGACAAGTTATCGCACAAATTGAAACGGATAAAGCGGTTGTTGATCTTGAATCAAATAACGAAGGATATGTACTGGTCATTAATGGAGAGTTAGAGTCTATACTTCAGGTCGGCGATGTTTTTGTTTGGTTAGGTCAATCAAAAGATGAGGCGATACCAGAATCAAACAAAAAAAACAATTCGGTACAAAGTGCTCAACAATCTAGTGCGCCAACTGCAAAAGCAAAAATACTGTTACAAAAGTATAATCTAAAAGCTGACGACATTCCGGCTAGTGGTACAAGACTAAGTGCGTCAGATGTGCAAGATTATGTGTCAAATCTCGGTCATGGTTCATCACCACAGCGCTCATCACCACAGAATATGCCCGCAAAAACAATTACGGCTGAAGAAACCAAGCCTATTGTCAGCGGCACTGAGATAGCATTAAAAAGTCATGAACGAGGCATGCTTTCTACCGTCACCTGGCACCGTGATGTCGCTGCAGCTGGTTATATTGAATTACCGTATGATCAATCGTTCTGGGAAGCCTATTCCCAGTCATTTGGCAATCAACACGGCCTGCTACTGAGCCCACTATTGCCACTGATGGCATGGCGTTTGGTAGAGCTATGTGCTGAGAATCCACGCATTAATGCAACAATTTCCGAGATGAAGCGCTATGAATATGATCAAACAAACCTTGGTTTTACAATACAGTCTGGCAACATCCTGTATTTAGCGGTCATTGAAGCAGCGAATCAGCTAGATGAACTCTCATTTGTGAATAGAATGATTGAGCTTCAGCGCAATGCAGCCTCTCACAAATTAAACCCAAATGAACTCCAGAATGCAACTATTGGTTTTTCAAGTATGGCACGTTGGAAAGTAGGACGCCATATTCCAATTTTATCACCACACACGACAATGATGATTGCACATACCGTTGATACAAATGGCCAAGCGGTTTTAGGCGCTAGTTATGATCATCGTGTTTTACATGGAGGTGATGTCGTGAATACATTACAAAAATTAAGCAAACCAAAACCAAGCAATTGAATGTTAATCTAAAGAAATAGGCTGACTATATGAAACTCGACAAGATTTCGATTCAAGAAACAATTAAAGATAAGATCGTTGAAATTGCAAATACTTTGGGTTGCGATGCGAGCAATCTTCAGTCAGATGAAGTTATTCCAGCAACAGGATTAATTGATTCGGCTGGCTTACTTGAACTCGTTGCATGGTATGAGTCATATTACGATATTAAAATTGAAACATCTGAAATAACGATCGATAATTTAGGAACAATTGATTCCATGACTGATTTTTTACTTCATCGTAAAGAACAGTTATAAAAAATCGTAAGATAATTAGACCGATACAATCGTATTAGCTTAAATCCCTAAAAGCGAATATAGACATAGCTTGTAAGCTAAAATATAGCGTACAAGCATTATTCAGTCTAGACGGTAATATTTTGGTTGATGCTTAATGATCGATTTACGGCCGATCAGGCTGGCAGAATTCTGTTTCGCGATACCCATAAAATCAGGCGCTTCAGAAGTACATTAATGTACCACTTTTTACTGGAATCAGTATGCTAATAGGGTGCCTCTTTGGGGTATTTCTTGCCAACGTAATGGGCGACCAAATTTTACAAAAAGTGGCACAACCAGATATTCTTGTTTTTCATCAATCGATTGCATTAGACTTTTACCGTAGCGGGATAGTACATCTTGCTCCGGATAGCCAAACAATAATAGTATGGT
>JAHZIU010000177.1 GCA_022601315.1 Betaproteobacteria bacterium | reverse complement strand
TCATCAGGAATGCTGTCATGCGCAGAAGAGAAATCAATCAGTAAAGGCGAAAGTGGATGGTAATGTGGTGTTGTGGTTAATTCAATTTGACCCGACTCAGCCAATCTACGGTAACGCGGAATTATTTCCTGGATCAATTCCCCAATCAAATTAAATAACTGCATCCTTTCAGAATGGGTAAAATTTTCACATTTTTCCATTAAACCCATCACTAATTCACTGTTTCTTCGTACACTCTCTCCTGTCCATGCCAAGTGATACCATACCAGCAAATCCGCTAAATATCGTTCCGAGAAAGAAACCAGTTCAATTAAACTCTTATCCAACAACGCATCATACAAATCATGTAAACGTTTATAGGCTGGATAGGGTTTCAGCATTGTGTCATGGTTACTTTTGAAGCAATAATTTAATGCATGTGTACGATCATCAGCTGAAATCATACTCAAATCAGGCGTCACTAATAAACGTAGCAACGGATCGCGTATCAACCCCGAGCTAAACTGCTCAGCATAATCCTCCAGTTGATCCAGCAGTATTGGTACAAAATTTACAATGGCCTTTACTTGCGGGTGTTGCTCCAAGTGATAAGCCATATCCGTATAATCCTTGATCGCATGAAGATATACCCACGGCATCTCATACTCAAGCGTATCGTAATGACGGTAATCCGGCTGATGCATGTGCCACATGAGCACAAGGTTTAATTGGTTCATAAAAAATCAGAAAAGTTAGAAAGTTACCGCCAATAGTATATTTGTTGTCCCAGCATTTCCGGAGTAATCAGTGTGATTCCATTATCAGTAACATAAAATCGCTTACTGTCCTCCTCTGAGTCAAACCCAACACTTAATCCCTCGGGAATTTTGCAATTCTTTTCAACGATGACTCGTCTAAGGTGTACATTACGTCCAATATCGACGTTGGGCAATATCACCGACTCTTCAACATTACTAAAGCTACGTACTTGTACATTGGAAAATAATAACGAACGACGTACTGCGCCACCACTAAGGATGCAGCCGCCTGATACCAAGGAATCAGTTGCCTGACCGCGCCGGCCCTCATCATCAAAAACAAATTTGGCAGGCGGCAACTGCTCCTGATGTGTCCAGATTGGCCAGTCTTCATCGTACAGATTGAGATCCGGAGTCACCGTAGTAAGATCAAAATTAGCCGCCCAATATGCATCAACCGTTCCTACATCTCGCCAATACGGTACACCCGATGCCATATTGACACAACTATTTAAAAAACGATGAGCGAAAACACGGTAGCGTGGCACCATGTAGGGAATTAAATCTTTACCAAAATCATGTAGTGAACCATGCGCTTCATGGTCTCGAATCAATTGTTCATATAGAAACGCTGCATTAAACACATAGATTCCCATACTAACCATTGCTTTTTCTGGTTGGCCAGGTATAGGTATCGGGGCATCCGGCTTCTCTGCAAAACTGGTAATTCTCCAATCAGCATCAACGCCCATAACACCAAAAGCACTTGCTTCCTCTACAGGAACCTCCAAGCAGGCCACCGTCATATCGGCTGCTTTCTCGTGATGCTCGGCCAATAATTTACTATAATCCATTTTGTAAATATGGTCGCCGCCCAGAATTAATACCTGTTCTGCGCCGTGCCGACGCAATATGTCTAAATTTTGAAATACTGCATCTGCTGTGCCCTGATACCAAGTCTCTGCTGTCCGTTGCTGGGCTGGCAACAATTCCACAAATTCTTTAAAACGCCCATCAAGAAAACTCCAGCCATGTTGAATGTGACGAATCAGGCTTTGTGCCTTGTATTGCGTAACGACACCAATACGACGTACACCAGAATTGACACAGTTGGAAAGTGGAAAATCGATGATACGAAACTTGCCACCAAAGGGGACTGCTGGCTTGGCACGCCAGTCAGTTAGTTGTTGTAAACGACTGCCACGTCCACCCGCCAGTATCAGCGCAATCGCGTTGCGTGTATGATTGTCATTAGAACGTGAATTGCTTTCATTTTTTATCGGGTGCTCATGCAAACTTTTCTTATATTCCATAGTTTTGCCTCCCCCTACAATCTGAAGATATATTATCTTATTATGACATTTTCTCGCAGAGAGAATTGAATTTGCAAACAATCGGACAAGCTATATAGTCAGATATGCAAGAAAAACCAAAAAAATCAATGGCTAATGCTGACAAAACAAATTCGCTGCTAAAAGCGCTACTGGCCGCACGATTACACGATCCATATGCTTACCTGGGCGCTCAGGCGGTACATAACACCAGTTTGATACGAGTATTCTACCCCCAGGCAGCAAATATCTGGGTTAAGATAAACAATCAATTCGACGCAATGACCTGCATTCATGCCGACGGGGTTTTCGAATGGCGCGGCAAAACCCTGACCAGCACCCCTTATCTGCTGCGCATTGAGGAAAATACCGCAGCACATGAAAACAAGGTGCATGAAACTTATGACCCCTATTTTTTTTCACCACAAATTTCTGAGCATGACCTCTATTTATTTAACGAAGGCAGTCTACAGCAAGCCTATCGCTGTTTAGGTGCGCATTCAATTCAATTAGCCGGTATTGAAGGCGTCCGTTTCTCAGTATGGGCACCCAGTGCGGAAAGAGTTAGCGTGGTGGGCGACTTTAATCGTTGGGATGGGCGGGTACATCCAATGGCAGTACACCATTCCAGTGGCGTATGGGAATTATTTATACCCGGCTTACCGTCAGACGCTGTTTATAAATATGAAATCCGTAATCGTGACAGCGGTGAAATCTTGCTCAAAACAGACCCCTATGCGACACGCTATGAACTTCGCCCCAACAATGCGGCACTGACACCTACGCATAGC
>JAHZIU010000176.1 GCA_022601315.1 Betaproteobacteria bacterium | reverse complement strand
GGCAATGAAAAAAAATATTTTCTTAATATTTGTAGCTTGGGCGCTTTGTTTTGCCACACTGCATGTTAATGCTGCACTGACTGCACACTTAGATCGCAACCAAATAACGCAAGGCGAAACGGTGCAACTCATCATTGAGGCTACAGGCCAGACCTCAGTCATGCCTGATACTCAAGTATTGAATAAAGACTTTGATGTAATGGGTATGGCCAGCGGCAGTCGATTAAATATCATCAATGGCAAAATCGACTCACGCACCACATGGACAATTACTCTGGCGCCCAAACGCAACGGGGAATTAACCATTCCAGCGCTCACAATTAATAACGAACAAACCCCTGTACTTTTCCTCCAAGTCAGCGAAACTACTACAGACACAGGCGCAGGTTCAGATACACCCGTTTTCATAGAAAATGAAGTTGATAAAATCGACCCTTATGTGCAAGGTATGATTCGCTATACCATGCGCGTATTTTTTGCGGTGAATTTGGTGCAGGGCAGTTTAACTGAACCTGAATTGGAAAATGCATTTGTGCATAAGCTGGGGGAAGATCGCGAATATCAAACCATGCACGATGGAAAACTCTATCATGTCATCGAACGGGAATTTGCTATTTTTCCACAAATCAGCGGCAATCTGGTGATTCCTGCCCCGATACTCGATGCACAAATTCCAGAAAATATTACCTCACGTGATCCGTTCTTTGATCGGATATTTACTAATAATCGTCCGATTCGTTTACGTGGTGATGCAATCACACTTGAAGTTCGTCCTCGCCCAGACCAAAGCAATGCACAAAACTGGTTACCCGCAGAATCGGTTGAACTCATTGATGACTGGCAACCGGAAGATGACCAGGTCGCCGTCGGCGATCCCTTAACCCGCAATATCACCATTAAAGCCCTCGGCGTTACAGGTGAACAGTTGCCCGATTTACAGTTCGCAGATATAGACGGTTTCAAGCTATACCCAGACCGGGCGCAATCCGATACACAAAACCTGAAACATAACATCGAGGGAGAAAAAACCCTGCGTCTGGCCTATATGCCCACGCGGCCCGGGACATACACTCTACCGGAATTTTCACTACATTGGTGGGATACCAAAACAAATCAGGAGCGCACAACAACCCTTGCAAAACGAACCATCAAGGTTATTCCCGCAGCCGGTCAAGCACAAGACGAATCAAATCCTACAACGGATTTTGCAATACAAATGCCCAATAAAAATGGAGCACAGCAATCTTTACAAACAAATGAATCAAATGCTTTATTAACAAACGGCAGGACAACAGACCGGGCAACAACTTCAACGCTTTCACATAACGGTTGGTTTTGGGCGAGTCTTGTGTTTGCAGCACTTTGGTTAATCACACTGACACTATGGTGGCGCAAACGATATTTCTCACCTCAAATTATTGTACAGAAACAAAAATTAGCGCCTGAACCTGAAAACAGCCGTAAAGCCAGAAAACGTTTCCTGGCAGCTTGTCAATCCAATGATGCGCAACAAGCACGTCACTACTTACTCCAATGGGCGGCGAGTCATTGGACCCACTCACCACCAAAAGGTCTTGAAGACATTGCCTCGCGACTCAACGATGTAACCATTAGTGCAGCTTTAACAGCTCTGGATCGAATGCTTTATCTGGATACCGATGAAAATTGGGATGGTCAAAAGCTCGCCAAGCTGCTTACTAAACTGCCACAACAACACGATGAAACCACAGACAAGAATGCGTTGCCTAGTCTATATGTAGGAAATTAGACCTAAGCGAATTCATCCATACGGATTAACTGATCAGCTGTTAGTCGTATACCCTTTTTAATACCCAATTCGTTCATCCTCAATCCTCCGTTAGCCTGAATATTGCACCAGTTGGTGGAGTTTAAACGCCGCCTTGTATTGAATTGAGCGTGCTCGCGACCGGAGATGCAGTTATTCTGCGGCGTAGAGCGCATGTGCGTTCTATTCAATACAAAGCAAGTTAAAAACCAGTAAGTGAGCCTTAAGTACAAACTGTATTTTCTAAAAATTTTCTAAAAACCAACAGGAATAACGATTACAGGCCAAAATCTAATGTACTGGTGCAATATTCAGGTTAGCCTGATAACGCATTGCTTTACCAAGACTGCAATATGCAGCACCCGTCACCAAAATATTTTTCTGAACACTCAAAATTCAACAAATAGCCTTAATAACATGTGAGAAATGTCACTACATACTTTAAAAATAAAGCTAGTGACATTAAGCAGCTAAGATATGATGCAAGTATAAAGATCTAAAAAATCCGTTCACGGCTCTGTATCTGAAATGTAGCGTTACTTCTGCTCAATTTCAGCGAACAGTATTATGGGCACCCTTATAATTTTGGAGCCATTTTGCACTTCTTTTTCTTTGTAAATTGTCAAATGCGTGGATTGCTTTACTATACAAAGCATTTAAATAAATCTTCTTCGGTTCTTTTCTTTCAAATGCTTGTGGGGCTCTTAGTGTTTATCACCTCGGGGTGCAGTTCATTAACGCCTGTAGAAGACTCAATAACGGCGCAGCCAGAACTAGCGGAAAGTATTACCAGTTTTCCTGCCAATATTGGTTTGCTTGAAGATGATGACCATGATTCAAAATTATTGTTTACTTCTTTTCTTCCAAGCGAAATTTTTGGGAAAAATGACGAAAAAATTATTTTTCTAAAAAATCTACACTTAAAAAGCCAAGAATTCTTTGTAGGAAGCTGGAGAAATATGAAGCAAGGTGCTGTAGATGGTGCGAAATTCGGATTTAAAGTCGGCCCGGATATTTGCGCCACTTCTGCACATGTTGCACTAATTTCTTTAGGCGGCTTGGTAATGACAAGGCCACCCAGAGAACCATTTTTATTATGTGGCGTAGCGGCAGCCAGCGCTGGTTTTATACCTGGTAGTGTATTGGGCCCCATACTTTATCCCATTGAAAAACAAAAAACACATGACGACACTTCTTTTGTTAAGCAGATTCTTGTGCAAGACCCACTCTATATTAAGCAGACAATTGTTCAGGAAACTTGGAGGAATTTAATCAAGTTGGGACAGATTCAACGAGACAACGCTCTTCAGAGTAAAGGAGACCAAACTAAGATTAACAATCCGTATGAAAAATTTGAATTTGGACAGAACACCCGTCCATTTGATGGTTTTGTTCAGATACAACCCATGCAACCCGAGCTCATCCATATACCTTGTTGGACCGCCGGGCAAATGACACTTAGAAATATTGTTCAACTAACATTGCTTGATAAAAACAAAGAAACACTCATTGAGAAAAGAATTCAGGTTGATGAAGGGCTCTATACACTTGCAGAATGGTCTGATAATGAGGGATTCTTGCTAAGAACCCAGATGGGAAAAGCCCATCAGCGAATAGCCAAAAAAATTGTTTCTAGTTTACAAGCTGATCCAGACTCTTTGCCAGGCGAACATCATGTGTCTAATCTATGCGCTAAGGAATCACAGAATTTTTAACGTGAAAGATTAAATTCTTAAACGCAAGGACACCTTGGTAACGCACGGACAATTTGAACCACCAGGAGGAAGTTTCACCATTGCTGGTCCAGTTCACAAATTGATCTGAATATTTTATTTCATCACCCATTTGATTTAGAATTATTTAAAAATTTATTAAGGGCGCTTCTAAGAATTCAGAATTTGCCCAAATGTAGTATATGAGCATTTTTTATGCAGCATATGGTTAATGTGAAGTAAAAATTTTCATAACACATATAAAAGTTGGGTTAAAACCTTAATCAACAGAGGTGCCCATAAAAAACATGATAAACAGGAGCTTACTTTGAGAAATATAAAAAGAAATTTTGTTGTTTGTTTCGTTCTGCTATTGTTCGCCAGTGGATGTGCCAGTGTTCACACAAAAAAAGAGTTATATGAAATTTTTAACGCCAAGGGCTTTAACACGAATTTAACCGACCGTGGTTTAGTCGTTTTTTTACCTGAATTATTTTTTGAATTTGACAGTACCGCACTGACTCAGTCAGCATACGATCAGCTACTGGTTATTAGCGACGTGCTTACTGACCCAAGAACGATCACTGAACAGATACTAATTGAAGGACATGCCGATTTTTTTGGCGACGATGCATATAACGATGCCCTTTCACTACGCCGGGCCAATGCAGTAGCAGATGTCCTGGTATTAGGTGGTGTTGACGAAATTAGAATCACACGCCGTGGCTATGGCAGGAAATATCCAATTGCACCGAATACAACACCGGAAGGTTTCGATAATCCAGAGGGACGGTCACTGAACCGCAGAGTAGAGATTATATTGGAAGACCCTGCACAACAATAACAACACATAAACACATAAGAAAGGTCGTTTGCAAACCACATAATACAATTCCAAAAAACACCAAATTTACAAGTCATTCCACTCTTTCTCTAACAGGCCCAGAAGTGATTGGATGATTCAACACGAGGTGTGTGTTGC
>JAHZIU010000175.1 GCA_022601315.1 Betaproteobacteria bacterium | reverse complement strand
TAACTAGATGAATAAAGCTAGGGAAAATAGGAGTTTGATTGTCGGCTTGGATATTGGCACATCAAAAATTGTAGCCATTGTCGCTGAAATCAAGCCGGAGGGTGATTTCGAGATCGTTGGATTAGGCAGTCATCCTTCTCGAGGTCTCAAGAAAGGCGTGGTGGCAAATATTGAGACAACGGTAAATGCAATCCAGCGGGCTATAGAAGAAGTTGAATTGATGGCTGATTGCAAAATTAATGAGGTTTTTACGGGCATAGCAGGGAGTCACATTAAAGGTATTAATTCGGATGGCATGGTGCCCATAAAAGACAAGGAAGTGTCGGAAAGGGATGTTGAGCGTGTTATTGAAGCTGCCAAGGCCGTGAATATTCCAGCAGATCAGCAAATTCTGCATATTCTTAATCAGGAATTTATTATTGATGGTCAGGAAGATGTACGTGAACCAGTTGGAATGAGTGGCGTGCGTCTGGAAGTGAAAGTGCATATTGTCACGGGCGCAGTTTCAGCGGCTCAGAATATCGTTAAATGTGTACATCGTTGCGGATTGGAAGTGCGGGACTTGATCTTGCAACCACTGGCATCAGCAATGGCGGTGCTATCTGAGGACGAAAAAGATTTGGGGGTTTGCCTGGTTGATATCGGTGGTGGTACGACGGATATAGCTGTATTTACACATGGGGCCATTCGACATACTGCGGTGATGCCAATTGCCGGTGACCAAGTGACGAATGATATTGCCATGGCATTACGTACACCAACCAAAAATGCGGAAGACCTCAAGTGTCGTTATGGGTGTGCATTACGAAGTATGGCGGACACCCGTGAAATGCTAGAAGTACCCGATGTGGGTAATCGGGGCTCACGACAGCTATCTACGCAAACATTGGCGGAGGTGATTGAGCCTCGCGTTGAAGAACTTTATTGTATGGTGCAAGCCGAATTACGTCGCAGTGGTTTTGAAGAGTTGTTGTCCTCAGGAATCGTGATAACAGGCGGTTGTGCTTCTTTAAAGGGAATGGTGGAGTTAGGTGAGGAAATTTTTCACATGCCGGTGCGCCTTGGTATTCCAAGTTATAACGGGAATTTGAGTGAAGTTGTGCATACACCAAGATACTCAACAGGTATTGGTTTGATTCTTGCTGGTATTGAGCAGATGAAACATCAGCAACATACCAAAATGCAGGGTGGTTCAGCAAGGCATATTTTTTCGAAGATGAGAAGTTGGTTTCAGAAGAACTTTTAACTGGAAGTATTCAGCGTTGGTTAAGTGTTGTATTGGTATAAGTTAGGGTTAATTTTAATGTACTAAAGGAGAAGTATTATGTTTGAAATAATGAATACGGAAACACAAGAGGCGGTGATTAAAGTCATTGGTGTTGGCGGCTGTGGCAGTAATGCAGTGGATCATATGATTCAGAATGAGATGCAGGGTGTAGAGTTTATTAGTATGAATACTGATGCACAGGCACTGAAAGGCAATAAGGCCCCAACCCTGTTGCAATTGGGTCAGGGTATTACCAAAGGACTGGGTGCCGGTGCAAATCCCGATATTGGTCGTGAAGCTGCATTGGAAGATCGTGATCAAATAGCCGAGCTTATTCAAGGTGCGGATATGCTATTTATTACCGCAGGAATGGGCGGTGGAACCGGTACCGGTGCAGCACCAGTGGTTGCGCAAGTCGCTAAGGAAATGGGTATTTTGACAGTGGCTGTTGTCAGTAAGCCTTTTGCATTCGAGGGTAAACGCCTCAAGGCGGCACAACTGGGTATGGAGGAGCTTTCTCAACACGTTGATTCATTGATTGTTATTCCAAATGATAAGTTAATGATGGTGTTGGGGCACGATATCAGTATGCTGGATGCGTTTAAGGCCGCAAATGATATATTACATGGTGCTGTGGCGGGTATTGCAGAAGTTATTAATTGTCCTGGATTAGTTAATGTTGATTTTGCTGACGTAAAGACAGTCATGTCAGAAATGGGTATGGCGATGATGGGATCAGCAACTGCATCAGGTGTGGATCGTTCGCGTGTTGCGGCTGAACAAGCTGTCGCAAGTCCGCTATTGGAAGACATCTCGTTATCAGGTGCACGCGGAATCCTGGTAAATATTACGGCCAGCTCGATCTTGAAAATGCGTGAAGTGCATGAAGTGATGAGCACCATTAAAGAACTTACCGCTGAGGATGCAACCATTATTATCGGCACGGTGATTGATGAAAATATGGGTGATGAGTTGCGTGTAACAATGGTGGCAACCGGTCTTGGACATCTGAGTAGCCAAGGGCAGCAGACAAAACCATTGACTGTTGTGCATAGACGTACAGGTACTGATGACAAAGAAGATAATTTTTCAGATGAACCCGCAGTAATGCGTACAGGGAGAAGAAGTAATGCCACAGTGGCGGCAATGCGTCAATCCGGTGTGGATCCAATGGATATACCGGCTTTCTTGAGAAGACAGGCTGACTAATTGTTCTTCGGGATGGTTTAGAGGTTTGTTATAGGCCTTTGTATGTGGTGTTTGACGTCATTGTTACAGTTTTTTAACAAGTGTAACGCTATGTAGTGACAGCTAATGTGGTAGCGACCAGTGTTTGAGTACTAGTACTTTGTCTCGTGATCATAATCTTGTGAAAGCTGTATTCACAAGTATCAAGCAGACGGAGTACTGGCTACTTGTCGGGCTTATGTGTGCTGTTTAGTAGACTCAATGCTGACAGCCTTCAAGAGTGGGATAAATCACAGAAATGTTACGTAAAGTGGGAGATAATCACTGAGCGTCAATGTTCTGTGTAATGGCCATATAGTTTTAATGTTTAAGGAAATATCAGTGAATTTGTAACTTCTTGTCATATTATCGAATCCAAAAATGAATAGCGTTTCCTTAACCTGAGCTTTTATTTGTAGCTTCTATGGTTGTTACTTATTAGTAAATTTACTAAAAGTACAGTTTGTGTCTGGAGCATCGATTGCGAGTGAAATTTTGGGTTAAATAGCTGCATTTGTTTTTCTCGTTATGGAGGAAGCGCGGAATGGATTCTTATCTTGTGACTGGACCGACAGGTTTTCTGGGTTATCACGTGATTAAGCGGTTAAATGCTGATGGCATTCGACCTCGCGTGTTAATACCAATAGGTGTTGATGCAAACTCACCAGCGTTAGAAGTTTTGAAAAAGCAAGATGTCATGCTGGTAGAGGGGGATATTAATGATTTGGAAAAATTGCAGACGGCATGTAAAGGCATCGATATTATTTTACATTTGCATTTTGCGATTAGTTTGGCTGGTGGTGAGCAAACTGAAAAATTGTTGCACGAAAATAATGTGCTCGGCACGCGTAATTTGTTTGAAGCTGCCATTCAAGAAGGTGTGTCCCGTATTGTCGTTAGCAGTAGTGCACTTGCGGTGGGCTTAAATGATGAATCTGAACCTTTGGATGAAGAAGCAGATTGGGAAAAACACTCTTTTTCATTGCCCTATGCTTTATCGCGACGCGATGCTGAACAGCATGTGTTGACAAAAACCGCGCCGGGTTTCCCAGAAGTGGTCGTGGTTAATCCTTCCTTTACCTTAGGTCCTGAAGATTGGGGTGGTACAGCACCGGCCAATAAATTGGTTATGCGAATGAGTAAGCCCGGTTTTCATATCACAGCCCCTATTGGGTTTGGCGTGCTAGATGTTCGTGATTATGCAAAAGGTGTTTTACTTGCAGTAGCGCATGGTATACCGGGTCATCGATATATTCTTAGCGGTCACAACATTACTCCTGATCAATTGGCGGGGGAGGTTGCGAAATCGGAAAATTTTGAGCGACCAAAATGGCAGTTTTCTATACGCGCCTGGATGATTGCTCCTGTTATAGCCATTCTTATTATGTGGAGTAAAATCACAGGTAAGCCCGCTAGAGTGGTACCGAGCATTCTTGAGTTATGGGGACGTTATGCTTGGTATGATACCAGACGGGCACTGGTTGAGTTGGGCTGGAAGCCTCGGCCGTTGCAAGAGACATTACATGATACGATCCATTGGCATCAAGAACCGCCAGTGACGCAAAAAAGTTAACTGTATCCGTTTAATTGTTGCATAAGTAATCGCAAGGAACTTATCCATAAACGACCATACATCTACTAGTTTCAGAATCTATACTGCGAAGTACTTATGCAACAATTAATACTAACTGTTGTAGTCAATTCGATGATCGAGTTCGTTGATAATTTGATTTGACAGACTTAGAAAAGCAACCATACTGATATTAGCCGACATACGTTTTTCAATGAGTAAATTAAGCACTTCCTGCTGCACGATAATTACTTCTCCCCTAAGCGACTTTAATCTTCTATCTTCAGTAGTTTGTTCGATCTCATTTCGAATGGCAAGTAATTTGCTATAAAAATAATCAATCTGGTCTTTTCTGACATTTCGTCTGTGTCGATATAGTGCAAATAGACCGCTGGATAGCGCCAGAAAGATGGGTACAAGTACCGCAATGACACTGATATATCGTTCGATAAAGCCAGGTTTGTCTCGATCGATAAACCGTTTGGAACCGCTATGTAGTGGAAATATCAACTCTATGGGATTAAAATTGACATTCAATTCCTGGGTAACTAACGGATAATTTATGGAATACTCCTGGGCATGGTTGAATAGATGCGATGCAATGTCAAACGCCAAGTTTGCAGAGAAAGTTTCGTGAGCAATGATGACCGTACGAGTAGAAAGCGTGACGACTGGTTCGTCGTTTAGCGTGTAATACGTGCTTTTTGGCAACAGAAACGCTTTGAGATGATGGTGTTTCAAGACGATGGCGTCAGCCACTGAGCCGCCGGCAACATCATCTGGGTCAGCAAAACTAAACAAGCGATAGTCGCTCAATTGACGGATGCTGTCGTTGGACAATAGCCCACCAAAAATAAAATAAATATCAGGGGTTACAGTCCATGGGTTATCGAGAAGTTGGTACTCATCTTCAGCCACACCGAAATCGGATGCCAGTTGACTCAGGAGTCGTCGTGCTGCCCCATTTAACGGGCCCACGTATACGTTGGATTGACGTAACAACTGAGCAAAGTCGGTCGGTTTGGTTTCGCGATTATATAGCACATGCAAAACACTCGGGTAGAGTGGTGCTATGGTGACGATGCCGGGTATGGGGTGATTGGGTTCTTCAACAACGCCTAAATCCACGGTTTTGTTGCGAATTGACTCAAATATTTCATCAGATTCAGTGGCGACGTTCACAGCGATTGATAGCCCTTCGTCTTTGAATCGCGATTGAATCATTTCCATGATTGATGGGGCCGGCTCTTCAGTGGAAGCAGTCAGCATAAGCTCGTGATTTTCGTTCATGCAAGCCACATTCATCCACATGCACAAAAGCAACGCGAAGGAGGCAGGACGCATATTGTGAATTATTGGTTGTTAAACTTTAAGAAATTGCTGTCGGCTTTCTTGCGAAATTCGTGTGGCATGCTATCCCATAAAGTCCGTCCGTTAGTAAAGCCAGTAATTTCAAATAGTAACAAGCGATCATCTTCAATCTTGAAATTATCGTAGTCAGGGCAAATAACTCTGCCATGCGCCAGTGCTATTGCGCAAACGCCATTATATTCGGGTAAAAATCTTTCGGGATCATTGCGGAATTTCGTGAGATTTGATTCGCTGGAAAAGTAATAAGTCAATTCATTATAATCAGTCGAGAATTCTGCCGAGCCAATGACAGGGCCATTTTCTTGATGGTAGCTCACCAAATCGTTTCCG
>JAHZIU010000174.1 GCA_022601315.1 Betaproteobacteria bacterium | reverse complement strand
CAACAAATTACAAGTGTTGATCGATGGTCGCAGTGTCTACAACCCACTCTTTGCGGGTGTGCAGTGGGAACAACTGGACACGCTCATGGAAGATATCGATCGTATTGAAGTGATACGTGGGCCCAGCGCGGCAGTATGGGGCGCGAATGCCGTTAACGGTGTTATTAACGTCATCACTAAGAAAGCTGCTGAAACGCAGGGTTTATTTCTTACGGCGGGTGGCGGTAGTTTCGAGCATGGCTTTTTTGGTGCGCGCTACGGTGGAAAAATCAATGACAATACGCCTTATCGTATTTATGCAAAAGGTTTTACCCGAGATAACCTGACATCAACTTCCGGTGTTAACGCAAATGATGCCTGGCACAATGCCAGAGGCGGTTTTAGACTGGAACATGTCCGTGGGATTGATCAGTTAACCTTTCAGGGGGATCTCTTTTACAGTTCGCATGGTGATCAATTGGATAAATCATTATTGAGCGCACCAATTATCCAAGCTGAGCGTGCAAGAGGAGATACTGAAGGGGGCAACATACGATTGCGTTGGGACCGGGCGTACTCCGAGAAATCTGCCATTATGTTGCAAACATACTATGATCGTGTCGATTATCGGTTATTGACGGGGTTTAGCTATAATGCGGAAAGCTTTGATATTGATCTGCAGCATCGCTTCAACTTCCTGAACCGGCATGATCTAACCTGGGGCGTGAACTATCGTTTGTATCGTAATAAAGTCTTTGATACAGAGTTGGTTTCATTCAGTCCGCGTCAACAAACCAACCATCTGGCAAGTATTTACCTGCGTGATGAAGTTACCCTGATACCTGAATATCTTCAACTAACATTGGGTACGCGGTTTGATCATAATGATTTTACCGGCCTCGAAATTCAACCCAACGCACGACTAATATGGACGCCAAATGAGCATAATTCGGTTTGGATGTCAGTGTCACGTGCGGTGCGTACACCTTCCCGGGCGGAGAATGATGCCCGCCTTAGTGTGCGAACGTTAAGTGCAATTCCCGGTGTACCAGCCTCAGCTTCTTTTCCTGTTCTAGTACAGGCAATAGGTTCATCAAACTTCAATGCTGAAAAATTAATCGCCTATGAACTGGGGTATCGTCATCAATTTTCGCCACGGGCATCTGTTGATATTGCTGCTTTCTATAATGATTATAGTCAATTACGAGACCCGTCCCTGGGAACACTGGCTTTTCAAGCCAGTGTTCCACCTCACTTTGTGTTGCCTCTGACGTTTATTAATAAGGCGACTGGACATACCTACGGCGTGGAGGTGTCTGCTGATTGGCGGCTTTACGATCGATGGCGTTTACAGGGTAGTTATAGTTATCTTGATATACATACCGATTCAAGTTTTGCATTTAGTCAGGTCGAAGCAACTACGGGTAGTGTTGATAGGGTAAACCCTCAACATCAAGTTTCATTTCGCTCTAATTACGATTTTTCGGACAAGTTACAATTAAATCTGTGGTTACGTTATGTGAGTGGTCTGGATCTTCACAATATTCCCGGCTACGTCACAATGGATACCAGACTGGCATTCAAACCCACAAAAAATGTTGAATTATTCCTGGTCGGTCAAAATCTGTTTCGCCAGAATCATAGGGAATTTGTATCCGATTTTATTCCTTCACTTCCCACAAATATCCCTCGTGGTATTTACGTGGGGGCAGCATGGCGTTTTTAAAATATATGGATATGATAAATCCAATAAAAACGCTATCCAGGTTGAAAATAAGGATGAGGTTTCATTTCATTTCCCTATTTATAGGTCTTGTTCTAAGTGCGCAATTGCTAGCGGTTGATCATATCAATGAATATCAAGTTAAGGCTGCTTTTCTTTATAACTTTATCGCGTTTACGCAATGGCCAGAAGGTATTGATCAGACACTCAATCTTTGTGTTTATGGGGAAGATTATTTCGGCCAGGAAATAGACAAACTACAAGAAAAATCAGTTAATAACAATAATATCAAGATACTGCGTTTAACCAGCCTTGAGAAGAGTAGAGAATGTCACGTGCTGTTTATCTCTAAATCAATCATCAATAACCTTCCTGGTATTTTAGCAAGTGTTCAGGAAAAACCGGTTCTAACGATTGCCGACAGCCCAGAGGCCGCAACTCAAGGGGTCATCATTAATATGAATCTGACCCAAAACAAAGTCAATTTTGAAGTCAATCTGGAATCTGCCCGTAGTGTCGGATTGGACATTAGCGCAAGATTATTGCAACTCGCGACCAAAGTGTATCAATGATAATACCTGCGATATGCAAATCATTGCTCGTCAACCTTATTACTGTAATGGTAATCGTGTGTATTTCTAATATTGTCAACGCAACGGGAGTTTATGGAAATGCTGAGCAAGTTAGCATAGATAAATTGATAGATCTGAGTATTGAGGAATTGATGAATATAGAGGTCACTACAGTATCGAGTCATCCGCAAAAAGTCTCTGAAGTGGCCAGCGCTGTTTTTGTTATAACACAAGACGATATTCGTCGTTCAGGTGCAACCAGTATTCCCGAAGCATTACGCATGGCGCCCGGTGTGCAGGTTGCACGTGTAGGAACTGATAAATGGTCCATTAGTGTGCGTGGTTTCAATGGGCGTTTTGCAAATAAACTACAGGTGTTGATGGATGGGCGTAGTGTTTATACACCATTGTTTTCCGGCGTGATTTGGAGCCAACAAGATACATTTATTGAAGATATTGAACGTATCGAGGTGATAAGAGGTCCTGGCGCGACAGTATGGGGTGCAAACGCAATGAATGGTGTAATTAATATCATTACCAAAAAAGCAGTCGATACGCAGGGTGTATTACTTACAGCAGGCGGCGGCAGTTTTGAACGGGGTTTTTTCGGAGCACGGTATGGCGGCAAGCTTGGTGAGCATACGCCGTTTCGTGTTTATGCAAAAGGGTTTTCCCGCGATCATACAACCACATTAGCAGGCGCCAATGCTAATGATACCTGGCACTCAGCCAGAGCAGGGTTTCGCCTGGATCATACACGTGGTATTGACGAGTTTATCCTGCAAGGTGATATTTTTATCAACAGTATCGGGGACAGTGTAAATCAGCCGATATTAACACCGCCTTTTACGCGGTTGGATATTGTTAACGCAAAAGAAAAAGGTGGAAACATTCGTTTTCGTTGGGATCGACATTATTCCGCAGAATCTTCGACCATGCTGCAGATTTATTATGATCGCGTTCATAATCAACTAGTGCCAAGTACAAAATATGCTGAGAGTTTCGATGTTGATTTTCGGCATCGATTTCCAATTTTAGAACGACATGACGTGATTTGGGGAGTGAATTACCGCCTGTATAACAATAATGTTCGAGATACAGAGTTAACAAGTTTTATTCCTCGTCAGGGTACAAATCATATTTTCAGTGCCTTTGTACGTGATGAGATCATGTTATTGCCGGATCAATTAAGATTAACACTGGGGGTAAGGCTTGGACATAATGATTTTACCGGTTTAGAAGTACAACCTGATGCCCGCTTGATGTGGACACTGGATCAGAAAAACTCGGTTTGGTTATCAGTGGCCCGTGCTGTACGCACGCCTTCCCGGGGTGAGAATGATGCTTTTATTAACTTTGGATCAGCGCAATCACTACCAGGCCTGCAAAATTCTTTGTTACCAATTATGATGGCTGTACAAGGATCGAGTAACTATGGTTCCGAGAAGTTAATCGCTTACGAGCTGGGTTATCGTCATCAATTTACAACACAGGCGTCTATCAATGTTGCTGGTTTTTTTAATGACTATAGTCAATTGCGTGATTTCAACTTTGGCACCATTAGACCTGGCATTGGGATTCAACAGCACTTGGTGTTGCCAATATTTTTTAATAACCAAGCATCTGCGCATTCCTATGGTGGTGAGGTTTCAGTAGACTGGCGGGTACATGAAAGGTGGCGTCTACAAGGAAACTACAGTTATCTGAATATTAGTGTTAACTCCAGTGCCGAATTCAGTCAAATAGATGCAACAACAGGTGGAGCACATAAAGCCAACCCACACCACCAAATATCTTTTCGCTCAAACTACGACCTATCAGAAAAAGTAGAATTGAATCTCTGGTTGCGTTATGTCAGTAGTCTTCCTTTTTATAATATCAGGGACTATGTGACGATGGATGCAAAGTTGGCCTGGAAGCCTGTGCACAATATAGAGTTTTTTCTAGTCGGACAAAACCTGTTCAGCCAAAATCACAGAGAATCCCAATCTGATTTTATCCCTTCACCTCCCACTCGTATACCCCGTGGTATCTACGTCGGAGCAACATTGCGTTTTTGATAATTTTTCCTAAATGAATTGGTCAGCGCTGGGAAAAAACACATAAAAAGAACACTTGCTTTGTTCCTTGAAAGAGACACCTGATATTCCTGGTAATCAACATTTTGAAGTAGATGTATGGCTTGTAATATGGCTAATCTTGAGAACTTAATAGTTTTCCAATTAGCCAAAAGCGAATGATCCAACAACATGTCCTGATAATAAATGACTCATGACTGAATTGTGCTCATTTCACGTTCAGATAAAAATATGCATCTGAAGTTTTCAGTCTTTATCATTCTTTGTTGCTTTGCCAGGTTTGCGCTTGCAACAGAAAAATCAATTGATAGTCACTTATTAGATTTTAGTATCGAAGAACTGATGAACGTCGAAGTTACAACGGTATCCAGGCGTTCACAAAAGTTAACCGAGGTCGCTGCGGCTATTTTTGTTATTACACAAGATGATATACGCCGCTCAGGCGCAACCAGCATTCCAGATGCGTTACGTATGGCGCCAGGCGTACAAGTTGAGAGAGTAGCTACCGATAGATGGGCCATTAGCGTACGTGGATTCAATGGCGTTTATGCGAATAAACTGCAAGTGCTCATGGATGGGCGGAGTGTCTATAACCCACTTTTTGCAGGTGTGCAATGGGAGCAGCAAGACACACTTATGGCAGATATTGAGCGCATCGAAGTTATTCGGGGACCAGCCGCCACAGTGTGGGGCGCCAACGCAGTCAATGGCGTCATCAATATCATTACCAAGAAAGCGGCTGATACACAGGGCACATTTTTTACGGCCGGTGGAGGTAGTTTCGAGCAGGGTTTTTTTGGTGCACGTTATGGTGGGAAAATTAATGAAGAAACCCCCTTTCGTCTCTATGCCAAAGGATTCACACGAGATAGCACGAGATCTTTAACTGGTCAGAATATTAACAATCAGTGGCATTCTGCCAGGGGAGGCGCACGTCTGGAGCATACACGTGGTATCGACCAATTTACATTGCAGGGGGATATTTTCTACAATTCAGTTGGCGATACCTTGAATCAAGGCGTATTGAATCAGTCTGTCGCTCCAATGAGTGGTCTGCGAGGGAATCATGAAGGCGGAAATATCCGTTTCCGT
>JAHZIU010000173.1 GCA_022601315.1 Betaproteobacteria bacterium | reverse complement strand
TCCTAAAATTCCATTCAATAGTATGATATTAACTGAATGCTTTGTGAAGCAATTTGTCCTTGGACTATTTTTTTCTACCCGTTAACAATACCCACCCATCTTGTTCGCCTGAAATTTGCATAATGAAATATTGTTGATAAATAGCCATCACTTCTTTCGCTTGTTCATTCAAAATACCGGATAGCACAATACGTCCACCACTTCGGCAAGTGTTCATTAGTATGGGAGCTAAAATGATCAATGGGTTTGCTAAAATATTTGCGACCACAATATCCGTTTGTAAATTTCCATTCAATCCATCGTAAGCGGTTGCAAACTCAATATTTGATAGATTACAGTGGTTACGTGTTGCATTCATGCGGCTGGCCTCTACTGCATTTGAGTCAATATCAATCCCAGCAACATGACTTGCCCCCAGTTTTAGTGCGGCAATTGCCAAAATACCTGAACCACAACCGTAGTCCAGTACGTTTTCACCCTGTTGTAACTGCTGATCGAGCCAAGTAAGGCATAGTTGTGTTGTAGGATGACTACCCGTACCAAAAGCAAGGCCTGGATCTAGAATCAGATTAATAGCTGCTGGATCAGGAGATTGGTGCCAGGTTGGGACAATCCATAAGCGAGAGGATATTTGGATCGGATTAAACTGGGATTGCGTCACTCGTACCCAATCCTGTTCTTCAATTTCTTCCAGTCGATAATCTAACTGTACCGAAATCTGTGTTGAATGCTCAACCGCGAGGATTACTGATGTGATATCAGTACTTTTCTCAAATAATGCGGCCACTTCTGAATTTTTCCAGATCTCGCCTGCTGGTTCCCCTGGTTCGCCAAAAAGCAATTGCTCTCGTTCGGTTCCTGCGGCAGCGTCATGAATATCGATCGATAATGCGCCCTGTTCAAGCAATGCCTCACTAAGTAACTCAGCATGAGCCTCGTCTACTTTGATGATGAGCGAATTCCAGGACATGTGGCAACTAAATAATCAATCAACAGATAAACATTAGCTGGTTTGATTATGCAGCGAGAGTTTTTGTTCCAGATAATGAATGGGGAACCCACCGGCAAGAAATGTTGCATCCGATAGCAAGTCGCGATGCAATGGAATATTTGTTTTAATACCATCCACTACCATTTCTGAAAGAGCGATACGCATACGCGCAATAGCTTGTTCACGTGTATCACCGTAAGTAATGATTTTGCCGATCATGGAGTCATAATAAGGCGGTACCATATAATTGTGATAAACATGCGAATCAACTCTAACGCCGGGACCACCAGGTGCATGATACTGAGTAATCCGACCCGCAGACGGCGTCAATTTATAAGCGTCTTCAGCGTTAATACGGCATTCAATTGCGTGCCCCGTTATCTCAATATCTTTCTGGCGAAATGGTAATTCGCCACCCGCAGCTACATTAATTTGTGCTTGCACCAGATCAATCCCCGTCACAGCCTCAGTCACTGGATGCTCAACCTGCAAGCGGGTATTCATCTCAATAAAATAAAACTCATTATTCTCAAACAAGAATTCAAATGTCCCAACACCGCGATACTTAATCCGGCGGCATGCTTCCGCGCAGCGGTCACCGATTTTGTTGCGTAGCTTTACCGATATACCGGGAGCAGGTGCTTCTTCCAGAATTTTCTGATGTCGACGCTGCAATGAACAATCTCTTTCACCAAGATGTACAGCATTACCATGTTCATCAATCAATAATTGAAACTCCACATGGCGCGGATTTTCCAAAAATTTCTCAGCATAAACAACCGGATTCCCAAAAGCAGCTTGCGCCTCATTACGTGTCATAATCACTGCATTTGATAAGGCAGCTTCAGTATGTACGACACGCATGCCACGTCCGCCGCCGCCGCCTGAAGCCTTGATAATGACGGGATAACCAATATCGCGCACAATCTTTCTGACTTTATTAATATCTTCAGGTAGGGCACCATCAGAGCCGGGTACACACGGCACACCTGCTTTGATCATAGCGTTTTTGGCGCTAACTTTGTCTCCCATCAGACGAATTGTTTCGGGTTTTGGGCCAATAAATACAAAGCCGCTTTTCTCAACGCGTTCAGCAAAATCTGCATTTTCTGAAAGAAAGCCATATCCCGGATGTATTGCTTCTGCATCGGTCACTTCAGCCGCGCTGATAATGGCGGGCACATTAAGATAACTCAATGGCACTTGCGCAGGGCCAATACAAACTGATTCATCTGCCAATTTGACATACTTTGCTTCTGCATCAGCTTCAGAATATACTACGACAGTTTTAATGCCCATCGCACGACATGCACGTTGAATCCGCAGGGCAATTTCTCCGCGATTTGCTATAAGAATTTTTTCAAACATATTTATCCAAAAGATCTTAATTTGGGGTCAGTGAGATCTAGCCAAAACAAGTATGCCAGCGCTCAATTTAGATAATCATTGGATTACGAATAAAGACTCACCGTATTCAACAGGCTGCCCATTCTCTAGCAAAATCGCTTTAATCACACCATTCTTATCTGCTTCAATCTCATTCAGCAATTTCATTGCTTCTATAATGCACAATGTATCGCCCACTTTTACCGTTTGGCCAACTTCTACAAAAGCACTTGCGCCAGGAGATGCTGACCGATAAAACGTTCCAACCATCGGCGATTTAACCACATGACCATCCGGCACTGATTTTGTGGGTGATGCGGTTTCTTGTCCATACCCAACTTCATTGACTTGTACAGGAGTGGTTTGTGGTGCGGTAGGTTGTACCACTTGTGGTTGCATAAATGCATAGTTTTGTGCGGTAGGGCCTGTTTTACTGATGCGGACTTTCTCCTCGCCTTCAGTAATCTCCAATTCAGTAATTCCTGATTCTTCAACCAGTTCAATTAGCTTTTTAAGCTTTCTTAAATCCATATCCAATCTCCCGAGACAATGTCTCGCTTTAAGGTAACTATATAATCAGAACAACGCACATGATTAAAACAATATGTAAAAAATTACTTAATCACAAAACCAGCAATTGTGATATCAAAGTAACAAAAGAAATAATTTCAAATTACGATTCAAAATTTTTACAATCTAGGAAGAATCTTGGTGGCAACGTATAAAGCTTATTTGTGAGATGCCAGAGCGTATTCCAGCGCCAGCTCATAGCCTTTTATACCTAAGCCACTTATTACACCAACTGCAAGATCCGAAAAAAAAGAATTGTGACGAAAAGACTCACGAGCAAAAATATTTGAAAGATGTATTTCTATAAAAGGCAGCTTTGCTGCCGCTAATGCATCACGTAAAGCGATACTGGTATGAGTATAGGCTGCTGGGTTAATAATAATGAAACTTGTACCATCATTCATCGCCATCTGAACTCTTGCAATTAATCCTGATTCTGCATTGCTTTGGAAAGCTTCAAAATCAGCCTCTGCATTTTTAGCTAATACGCGTAAATTTCTGTTAATATCCTGCAGCGTATCTTTACCATAAATCTCGGGTTCACGTACGCCCAAAAGATTCAAATTAGG
>JAHZIU010000172.1 GCA_022601315.1 Betaproteobacteria bacterium | reverse complement strand
TCCACCGTGTTTTGACACTTGGCTGTCGCTGAATAACCGCTTTTCAAGGTTGACCAGCCGTTCACTGGATACTGGTGACTGACTGTTGATGGCCGACAACGGTAATTCGTGAGAATAATTCCCAAGCACTCTAGTCTGTTGACCGGAACCGACTCACAGCAGGCAGTGAGACGGTTTAATACGAATCAAAGAATGTGCTGCAAATACATGTATTTGACAGTTAAATATTTTTGATATGTTTACTTGCGATTGGTCACAAAATTTACTCGCTTACACCAATCATTAGATATGAAAAATAAAAGATTGGAGAATAGTTTAAAGGGAAAATGAGAAGACCCCTCCTTCGTGCAGTTAACGTAATATTCGACCTTTACATTGGTCGTAAAAAGCAACCTGCAACATTTAACATAGAAGAGACATACCCATCATTAAAATTAATCTCTAATTTTACAGCGTCCAAATCATATTTGAAAAAACAACGGACGATTTAATCTGACATCTGCACGTCGGTAAAACCAAATGTACGGAAATCTTTCATGCGCATTGGATAGAGTATCCCCTGCAAATGGTCGCATTCATGTTGCACGACGCGTGCATGAAAGCCATCTACTTTGCGGTCAATGCTGTTTCCATGCTGATCATATCCCTGATAATGTAATTGACGATAACGCGGCACCACACCACGCAACCCAGGCACGCTGAGACAACCCTCCCAGCCATCTTCTGTTTCATCTGACAATGGTGTCAACTCTGGATTAATCAATATGGTAAACGGCACTTCTTCGGCATCCGGGTAGCGCTGATTTTCTTCAAAGCCAAAAATAACCACTTGCAGACTCACGCCAATTTGTGGTGCTGCCAAGCCAGCACCATTAAGCGCTGCCATCGTATCTTGCATATCCTGAATCAGATTTTCCAATACAGGCGTATTAAATTCATCAACTTTCTTCGCCACATCCAGCAATAAAGGTTCACCCATTTTCAAAACTGGTTTAATTGCCATATCAATTCACCATATGTTCAAGTACATTTCTCACACCAACCATCGCTTTATCCAATACTGCAAAAATTTCTTCCAATGGAATTGTATCCACATTGTCACCACGTCCGGCGGCGGAATTAGCAACAACAGCAATCGTTGCATAATTTAAGCCCAGCTCTCTTGCTAACGCCGTTTCCGGCATACCCGTCATACCCACTAAATCGGCACCATCACGTTCCAGACGATTTATTTCTGCGGCTGTCTCAAGCCGTGGTCCTTGTGTAGCGGCATAAACACCACCATCAATAATTGGTTCACTGGCCTTTTTTGCAGCTTCAAGCAGTGCTTCACGCACGACCTGACTATAAGGATTAGTGAAATCAATGTGCGTCACCGGGCGATCAACACCATCAAAATAAGTAAATTCGCGACCGTATGTATAATCAATAATTTGATCTGGAATTACCATACTACCGGGTGTCAGATCTTCACGAATCCCTCCGACTGCCGCCACTGCTATCACCTGTATCGGCTTGACCGAATGCAATGCCCACAAATTTGCACGGTAATTTATCCTATGTGGCGGTATGCTGTGATCATGCCCATGACGCGCCAGAAAAACAACATCCTGATTATAAATTTTGCCAAAAGTTAAAGGACCAGATGGTTCGCCATAAGGGGTGCTAATATTTTTCCGGTGCGAAATTTCAAGACAGGACAACTGAGTCAATCCACTACCGCCAATGATTGCAATCATTTTTCCTCACCCTAATCCTTCATTGCATAAATCGCAGGCAAATTGCGCCAGGCACCATAAATATCCATTCCAAAGCCAAAAACATACCGATCAGGTATTGTCAAACCGACAAAATCAGCGCGTAACGGTTTGGGCTTAACAAGATTTTTCTCAGCAAACACCGCACTATAAAATTTCCCGGCGCCACACGCCATCACTTTTTCCTGGATTGCTGCCAAGGTAATACCTTCATCAAGAATATCATCCAACACTAAAACAGTTCTACCCTGCAAACTATTTCTTGGAAATGTCTGCCACTGAATCATTCCACCGCGGGTTTTACCATTGTAGCGTGTCACATGCAGATAATCGAAATCCAGGGGAAACCTGAATAACGGTAACAATTGTCCAGAAAACACAACCGCGCCACTCATCACACACAAAACCAACGGGCATTGACCTGACAATACTTCGGTAATTTCATTGGCCATACGTTGCACGGTTTCAGTCACTACGTCCGCTGAATAAAGTAAATCAGCGTCATTTAAGATTTGCTCAGCTTGTTGGTTTGAAAGCATCGTATTGTTAAAAGTTACTGCAGCAAAGCCTGCAATCCAGCTTCATCAAGAATTGTAACGCCCAAATTCAACGCCTTGTCATATTTACTACCAGGCTCATCACCGACGACGACATAATCCGTTTTTTTGGATACACTGCCGGTCACTTTTCCACCTTGATTCTCAATTTCTTGTTTGGCATCTTCCCTGCTCATTGTAGGCAGTGTTCCAGTCAAAACAAAAGTTTTTCCACTGATCGCTGTTTCTACTGTCATTGGCATTGACTTTCCTTCATGTTCTTGCCAGACAATACCACTCAGCCGCATTTGTTCAATAACTTCACGATTATGCGGCTCATCAAAAAAACTGACGATACTCTGCGCAACAATTGGACCAACATCCGGCACCAATTGCAAATTCTCAATATCCGCCACCATCAATCGGTCCAGACTACCGTAGTGTAGCGCCAGCGCTTTAGCCGTTGATTCACCGACATTGCGGATGCCCAATGCATAAATAAATCTTGCCAAAGTGGTCTGTTTACTCTTCTCAATCGCCGCAAGGAGATTACTAACTGATTTTTCGGCCAATCGCTCCAAATTCATTAATGCCGCGATACCTAATTTATATAGATCAGCGGGAGTGCGTACTATCGCATTATCAACCAGTTGCTCCACCAGCTTATCGCCTAATCCGTCAATGTCCAGTGCGCGACGCGAAACAAAATGTATAATCGCCTGCTTTCTTTGGGCCGGACAAAAAAGCCCACCACTGCAACGTGCCACAGTCTCTCCCTCTAATCTGACAGCCCGGGCACCACAAACAGGACATTGTGTTGGCATCTCAAACGACTGTGTTTGTGCCGGGCGTTGTGCCAGAACGACAGAAATCACTTTAGGAATAACATCACCAGCCCGATGCACAATGACCGTATCACCAATACGAACATCCTTACGCTTTACCTCATCGGAATTATGTAATGTTGCATTGGTAACAGTCACACCGCCTACAAATACCGGTTCCAGACGAGCAACAGGTGTCAGCGCACCAGTCCGCCCTACCTGCACATCAATATCCAACACTTTTGTCATTGCTTCCTGTGCCGGATACTTATGTGCAAGCGCGAAACGTGGCGCACGAGACACAAAACCAAGCTTTTCTTGCTGTGACAAACTATTGACTTTGTACACGACCCCATCAATATCATATGGCAAATCAACACGCATGGCACCGATTTTTTGATAATGTGCCAGCAATGCATGCAATCCCGTTACAACCTGACATTCTTTCGCCACCGGAAAATGCAACGCAACCAAATATGCCATCACATCACTGTGTTTATCCTTGGGTATTTGTCCATTTTGTCCGTCTTCTGCACGTCCAACGCCGTATGCAAAAAAACTGAGTGGGCGTGTAGCCGTAACTGCTGAATCCAACTGACGAAGCGAACCGGCTGCCGCATTTCGTGGATTGGCAAATTCCTTCTCACCTTTATCACGTTGCCGCTGATTTAATTTAAGAAAATCTGCCTTTAACATTAACACCTCACCGCGCACTTCCAATAATGATGGTACATTTTTCGCAGTCAGATTCAACGGAATGGATTTAATTGTACGTAGATTCAACGTAATATCTTCACCTGTATGGCCATCACCACGGGTTGCGCCTGTCTTGAAAAAACCATTTTCATAACACAAGCTCACAGCAAGACCATCAAATTTTGGTTCCACCGCATATTCAACCGTATCCACGGACAATCCTTCACACACGCGCCGATCAAACGCTTCCACCTCAGCTTCATCAAAAGCATTGCCCAATGACAACATAGGTATTTCATGCTTGACTTGCGAGAATGCTTTCAATGGTGTGGAACCCACCCGCTGCGTGGGTGATGCAGACGTTACCAGCTGAGGGTATTCCTGCTCAACTTGCTGTAACTCACGAAACAATCGATCATATTCGGCGTCAGGAATCCTTGGATCATCCAACACATAATATTGATAGTTATATTGCTCAATCTGTTGGCGTAATTTTTGTAACTGCAGCTGAACCAGCTCAATCTTGTCATTCATGATTAATATTTCTTCTCAACTTCGTATGTACCAATAAAAAACCTAACAACAGGGCTCTGGTTTTACTTTATCATTTCTAATTATTAAAATGACCAATTTGAGACAAAACTAAAATCAGGTTTCTGTTATTCTTTAAGAACTTTGCATAGCCTACAAATTATTTGCAAAAAGGGCACGATTCAAAACTTTATTATGACTGACCATCAATTTAAAATACGTATCAAGCTTCAGCAACCTGCTCCACAATCGATAGAGCAACAATATCCAGAGACGGCTGAACAGATAGATGCGGAACCACCGCTTTACCAAAGCTGGGACTGGCATAAAATTTCTGTTGCATTATTGATAGTAGGCAGCCTATTGGGTTTACTCAGTTATGTGTTGTTCAACTGGAATGATGATACATCCGAGCTTACTGAAACACACATAGTCACAGAGACAAATGCTACAGCAGATGAAAAGATCACGATGCCATCTGAAAACCAAATAGAACACACTGAGATTGAAGACACTAAAATCATTGAGCGTAACGAAGATAATATCCAGTTTGCACCCACAGATCATACTATACCGCCCCAGCCAAAACCTGACTCTGATGCTGATACTTATGCTGACCCTTACCCTTTTCCTCAGCCTAAACCAATTCTATTACCTGAAGAAAACATCACAGCTGAAGTACTCAGTGAAACACCCGGCTTAAGCAATGCACTCCAAGCAGACCATCCACAGATTGCAAGAGCACAGCTGAGTCATGCCGTTCAAGCAAGAGAACCAATAGATTCGATCAATCATATTCAGCTTGACCAAAACACCAGTAAGCCGATTTATTTTTTCATACAACTAAACGATCTGACAGGCCAAAGTGTGAATGTTGATTGGTACTACGAAAATGAAATGATTACAACAAAAACACTTCAAATTGGTGGTGAAAATTGGCGTACATATGCCAGCAAAATGATAAATAAAAACCAACTGGGTTCATGGCGTGCAGTGCTAACCGATCTCTCCGGCAACCAAATGGCTGAGCGCCATTTTACTGTCAGCATTGGTCCCTAATTTATACAAGTTACGAAGTATTTGAGGTTATTGAATGAAATTTTGTTGTGACTGCGGTAATACAGTTGAAACACGCATTCCTGAAGGCGACACATTACCGCGTTATGTTTGTCCGGTTTGCCATATGATTCATTATCAAAATCCCAAAGTAGTCGTAGGCTGTATTCCCGAATGGGAAAACAAAATACTATTATGCCGCCGCGCGATAGAGCCGCGACGAGGTTGGTGGACTTTACCCGCCGGATTTATGGAAAATAATGAAACACTGGAACAAGCTGCAGCTCGTGAGACATTAGAAGAAGCGAATGC
>JAHZIU010000171.1 GCA_022601315.1 Betaproteobacteria bacterium | reverse complement strand
TATTCATAACAATTCCAACAAAAATAAAAAAACGCAGTAATGTTTAGGGCATCTCTAAAAATTCAGAGTTTGTCCAAATGCAAGGCTTGGAAAAATTTTGTAGCGCTGCCTTTTATTTAATCTGCGCGAGCTAGTATTCTCCCAATTTGATATTAACGGATACAGTCTGCTTTTCATTGTTGCAGG
Source organism: Betaproteobacteria bacterium (assembly GCA_022601315.1). Classification (GTDB taxonomy): domain Bacteria; phylum Pseudomonadota; class Gammaproteobacteria; order Burkholderiales; family Nitrosomonadaceae; genus Nitrosomonas. The sequence goes on along the minus strand of JAHZIU010000171.1, from coordinate 2,339 downwards.
CAATGAAGACCTTACAGGCAAGGCATTCCCTTATCAAAAGTTCTAAACACCACCAATGGCGCTGAAAAGCTAACCTGCATGGCGCTCACAAGATGTTCCGTCACAGTGTTGCAGTACAAGCCAATGGAATAACTATTGCCTGCTTGCTATGCCTTGTGACGAAACATCTTGTGAACGCTGTATCCGTATATATCAAATGGAAAGAGTATCAGAACTTGAATTAATAAAATCTTATTGTAAATCAAGTTTACGTTGTAATGTTTTATAAGATCACTGGGAGTCAAGCTCTTTTGTTGTTCTGTTCGAAAGACATTCCCCAGTTTTTTCAAACAAAAATCACAATCACCTTCTTCCACAAAACAATACTGCGGTTATAGCTACGTTACATAACATGTTACGGTGGACTGATAACATCAAATCATCCGTATCGGTAGGCTTTAGTTCTCTGCCAGTTTTTCTAACAAAACTATAAATTTGAATTCCAGATTAAAAGGGTAAAAACCCTATTGTTTGTTGCTTTGGTTATAGCGACAGACAGTAGCATATCAAAAATAATCTTAAAATATAAAGACTTGCAAAACACATATAGATTACACTTCCAAGAACTGTAAATACTGGATTGCATTGAAATTAAATACACTATTTATGTGATTCTGTAACGCTACGACTCAATCGTTTCATTAGTAATATTCAAAAAAGACCCGCAAGCACTCGATGAAGGGAGAAATAATGAACAAAAATTTTGAGCATAAAGAATCGCTGCAATCATGGATACTTTGCATGCCAGAAACTGGCTTCGGTCACCTACCGCCTTACCCATCATGGAGGCAAACCGCATGAAAAAAATATTTTTATTATTATTAGTGCTGCCTTTTGTCACAGCCTGTGCGAGTGGACCAAGTAAAGCGCAACTGAATGCCGAAGTAAATCGTCTGTGTGCTATAGATGGCGGTGTCAAAATATACGAAACTGTGACGCTGCCAGCAGACAAGTTTGATAAGTGGGGACAAATTAATTTTTATCGACCTACTCAAGGTGAAGATACATTAGGCGCAGAATATATCTACCAAGGAGATATTCACTATTACAAGAAAGGCGCTCCTGTAGGACAGGTTACCCAAAAAACAGCCATGAAGCGAAATCATATCAAGGTGATTAGAAAATCAGATATGAAATTGTTAGGTGAAGTGGTGATGTATCACAGAGAAGCAAGCGATCTGCCTGAACCTTTACATCATTCATCGTATCAGTGTCCAGATAGATCGATAGCCACTGAAGGTATTTTGCTGAATGCGGTTTTTACACAGTCTACTGAGAACAATGCAGAATGAGCAGAATTAACTCACCGAAAAAGCTGTGTAAATGTGTGCCCATCAGCTATCTGATTTAAATTCCTATTGTATTATGTTGATGGTTATGCCCCTCCTTGCACTGTGCAGATAAGCGCAAAACTAGGGTCGCAGCAAAACCAGAATCGGGTCTAGATATGTAGGCTTCGAATCTAAACCCGACCCTACGACATAGGTATCTGCGGGACTTTTTCTGGATATCTCAATAGACAAGATTAATGCTACAGAACTAAACATAGCTTGCGTCAATTTGTCACATTGAAAAAATAATCTCCTCTATCTACAATAAGTGTCTGGTTTGTAGGATGTTCTATGAGCCAGTTATTGAATGCTCGATATTTAATAACTTACTGAGAGGTTAATGATATGTCTGATAACAAGATAGTAATGTTAGCTGCAATTGCATTAATGTTAATTTCAAGTGTAAAAATGATCGTTGTTATGTCTCTCTAAAGTTTCTTTGTTTCTATTTCCCCTTTTGCTGCCGCACAAGGGGAATTACCACATAAACAATTACTCGACGGTTGTACAAAAGCTTTGATCGTCAGTACAAATCACAAGTATTTGATCACAATGATCTATTCCAATAGGATCAATATAGCAAGTCCAAGAGGTACCTATTATCAAAGGTGTTGGTATTGAGGTAGGAATTGCTTTTATATCAAGAGTTCTACTTATTTCTTTTGGCAATATTTTGACCTTTGGTGTACTGCTTGCTTTCATTAATGTGGAATCACCTTTGCTATCAAAAGCGTATACAGAGCTATTTGCAAAAATCACTGCACCAAAACAAAGTAAAAATAATAGTTTTAATTTATATGCATTCATTTTTTTCTCCATTGATAAATTTCTGGGAATAACTTGACCGTGAGATGTTTAATCCTCAAGAATGTTTAGAATAGGCAATAAATCTAAAAACACCTATGATATTTACCACTTTTGAAATTTGAAGAAAAAAAGAACATCAGAATTAAGCAGGTATCAAAACTA
>JAHZIU010000170.1 GCA_022601315.1 Betaproteobacteria bacterium | reverse complement strand
TCAACTAGTGCATAAGCTGATGCTTGGGAACTAAATGCTTTGCGGCAACGGGAGCAATGACATGATCGGGCGTCACGCAGTACGCCGTTAATTTGATATTTTATTTCACCACAAAAACACTCCCCGGTTATTGCCATATTTTTCTCGATGACGCATCACATTGTGTTTTGCAGTATATTTGAGGCTTGGCAGAAATTTTTTTCAACAACATCAATCAACTATAAGTGTACATCAGACCATACGGCTAACTCATTGCCGCTTGGTTCGATAAAATGGAATCGCCTGCCGCCCGGAAAAGAAAAAATAGGTTTGCTGATAATGCCACCTGCGTTCTCAATTGCTTCAAGTGTTTTTTCAAGATTGCTGCTAAAAAACACAATGAGCGCAGCGCCATTGTCAGTTAAAGATCTTTGCTCAGACTTAAAAAAACCACCATCGAGACCTTGGTTAGAAAACGCAGTATATTCAGGACCGAAGTCTTCGAATGACCAGCCAAATACAGTTGTAAAGAAGTCTTTAGTTGCTTGAATATGGCAAGCGGGAAACTCGACGTAATTTATCTTATTATGTTTGTTCATATCAGTAACATTGGAATTTTTGGCGCGTAATGGGGAATTGAGCTGTGTGATCGCATTTTTTATGTATTTTTTCTACGAATTACTTCTATATTGAAACCTTCATCTTCAGATGGAATTTGAAAATAGCTGGTTACTTGATGAAAAACTGTTTCATTATCAAATTGGGCGCGTTCTGGATGATTTTTATTTCGTATTTCAATTTGTTTTAAACATAATTCATCATCTGCTTCTATATAAATCAGTTTGTGAGGAATATTGAACGCCGAAAATATTTCCTTGAACCATGCTCGCTGTTGTTTTGTATTTCCGGGGAAATCCAATATTACAGATATGCCAGCATTCAAAATACTTTGAACATGGCCCTTTAAAAGTGGTTTAAGTCGCGCCGAATATTTAATGTAATCATTAAAACTAATTATTTCATCAGGATAGATTGCAGTAAGCCAATCATCTTCAGATAATAGAATTGAACCTGATCGTCGGGCTAATTCCTGCGATTTCGTGGTTTTTCCTGCACCCATTTTTCCACAAAAGAACGTTAATGTTCCTTGACTCACCGATTCACCCTTATACAAAACTTCAGTATATAACAGACTCCGATTAGTTTTTTCGTTAATAATCCTGTAGACGGATTACGTCTGTAGGGTAGGGCTGTTTAGGTATTGATGCGCTAAGCTGTTTCACTCATTTTTTTCATGGCCTCGCTCATTTCTTCTGGTGATACATCGCGAACTCTTTGGGCCAGCTTCCATGTGTTGCCATTTCTATCTTTAACAGTGGCAACACGGTCACCCCAGAACATGTCCTCAGGGTTATTATCCACATTCCAACCTGCTGCTTTAGCTGTATTGAATAAGTTGTCCACATTTTTGACATAGAGATAAAATTGTTGGTGGCCTGTAACATTCATACCTAGTTCAGGACACTCGTCGCAAACAAATAACGTGGCTTCCCCAATGTTTAGTGCAGCGTGAAAAATTTTTCTTGTTTTAGAACAGGCCATTGGTTCGCAAGGCATTTCTGCGCCCAAAGCATTTTTGTAATCTTCGATTGCTACCCGTGCATCTTTAGAAATGATCACTGGGGTCAGTGTTGAATATCCTTCTGGTGCATTACTCATAATTTTATTTTCCTTTCGGTTTGGTTGAAAAATTAATACTTGTTTTAATATGATGGTTTAGTAGTTGATGCTCGTCTATCATGGCGTCTGTTAGGACGGCATAATCTTTCTTGATGTGTCCGTTTGGGAAATATTTAAGCGGTTGCGCACCTTCTTTGAGTAACGACCTAACATCTTCAGCAGGTAATTTCAGCGCGAACCCAAAGTCGCCACAGGAGCAAAATATTTTGTTATTTATATACCCGCCGACCACGCCAAACAGTTTTCTAAATTCCAGTACAAAATGCGTGTCTATATCCGGCCATGCGTCATGCAGGATTTTGTTCAATCGTTTTTCGTGATCAACCATATTTCTTTCCGTAGATTAGACCCAGCGCGGCACCCGTTAATGTGAACTGAATGGTCTGAAATAGGGTGTGATAGATCAAAAATGTTGAGACTGGCTCAATCAAAATTTTGGCTGCCGTTGCAAAGCCCATGGCTGTATAGGTCATAAGGCCAATAATCAGGTTAAATTTAATTCCCTGAATAATCGGATTACCACCTTTATAAAAAAATGGATACAAGTAACCAATCACTATTCCTTGCATCAAAATTGCAGCGATACCCAGTGGCATAATGGGTGAGACGCGAGTGACAGCGCCCATTTCAACATAAAGATCCTGAAACCACATCATGTGCCAAGGATAAGCCCACGCCATTGTGATGACAAAGTATGCGAACGTAGTGAAGATGATTTTTTTGATATCCATCATTTTTTGTTTTATTAAAACTGGGACAGACGGTTTGCAAGTTTGTCAAACGTGCCACACCAACCGTGATCATGCCGCTCACGCGAAGCTTCATCCATAAATTTCTGATGAGTTAGCAAAATTTGTGTGCCGACCTTTGTTGCAAAAAATTCCACGGTGACAAGTGTTTCAACGCCTGCCTCTGGAAGAGGCTCTTCCCAGATCCATGTAAAGACGAGTTTTTCTGGGTGTTTGATTTCCAGGTACTCACCATGAACATAGCTTGTGGAGTCAGAACATCCTTTTTCCTGGAATCCTAAGCGGTATGATCCGCCTTGTTGTGCATCGACTTCTGTATGAACCAGATTGATATCTGGCGTTGGTCCCATCCATTGTGCCAAATGATCTTTATTGAGCCACGCTTCAAAAACTAATTCTCGTGGAAAAGGAAACTCTCTGCGGATTTCAAGCGCAAGTGTTCCGTCTTCTTTTAATTCGGTATTCATTTATTTCTCCGTGTTTAATGTGTGTAAATAACTTTCCAATGCATCAAGTCGGTTGTCCCAGAATTTCTGATGATGGATAAGCCAATCCATAATCTCTTTCAAGGGTTCAGGTTCCATATGTAGTTTATGTACGCGACCCACCTTTTGGCGCGAAAGCATTCCGGCGCGCTCCAATATATGAAGATGCTTAGTCATCTGTGAGGGTGATTCATTAAACGGTTTTGAAACGTCCGAGACAGATAAGTCTTCTTGCGCCAGGTGCTCCAGAACTGCCCGACGCACAGGATGCGATAGCGCAAAAAAAGCATCGTCTATTTGTTGTTCTCTTGTATAAGTCATAATAATACACTACATGGTGTATTATTATGATGCAAGAACTTTTTAAATTAAAATATAGAGAGTTGAATGTAAGATAATTAGACCGACTACAATAGTCGGAGCGTTAGGTGGCATAAATCCACAAAGAATATTTCTAAGAATTCAAGTATGTAGGTTCACATGAAGTAGTTCGAGCGACCAAAGACGGGAAAATAATTGGATGAATATTAGGAATAAAAAATTGTTGGTCATTACAGGGCTTTCAGGCGCAGGTATGTCTTCTGCTTTGAAGAATATGGAAGATTTAGGTTATGAAGTGTTTGATAATTTCCCACTTACGTTGGTTGAACCACTATTGCAGGACTCGCATACATCAGATAATCCTATTGCGATTGGCATTGACACAAGAACCAGAGGATTTAGTTCTGAAGCTGTATTGACAGTTGTCGAGCAACTTGAGGCTACTCTGTTATTTATTACAGCAGATGATAGTATTTTACAAAAACGTTTTACGGAAACAAGACGACGCCACCCAATGGCGAAAGACCGTTCCGTAGATGACGGAATCAAGAAAGAACGGGGACTGTTGCACAATTTGAAAAACAAGGCAGATCTGATAATTGATACATCCAGTCTATCAATTCATGATTTGCGGCGAATCTTAGAAGGTCATTTTAAGAAAGAAAATCAGGGAAAATTAACCGTTACACTGTTGTCTTTTGGGTTTCGTTGGGGGTTGCCACGGGAAGCAGATATTGTGATGGATGTTCGTTTTTTGCAAAATCCATATTGGGTCAAGGAACTTCAATCCTTAAATGGAAATGATTCAGCAGTCGGTGCATATATTGCTCAAGATGAGAGTCTGCAACCTTTTATTAATGGATTTAAGGAGATGATTGCCCCGGTCTTGCCCCGTTATGTTCTTGAAGGAAAGAGCTATTTAACCATTGCTTTTGGTTGTACAGGTGGGCGGCATCGCTCTGTCTTTTTGATTGAAACGTTAAAGCCATGGTTGCAGGAACAAGGTTTTGCTCCGAATGTATTTCACCGTGATATTGCGCGTTAGAGACTGTACTTAGCATATGTTTCAGGTTGATATGACATATTTGTTTATTTGGTACGCTTAACCGAATATTGCGCCAGTTGGTGGAATTTAAACGCCGCCTTATATTGAATTGAGCGTGCTCGCGACCGGAGACGCAGTTATTCTGCGGCGTAGAGAGCATGTGCGTTCTATTCAACCTAAATTAATCAGTTAAAAATAATTTATTCATACAATACATTGAAAAACATAACAATTCTTAACTGCGGAGCAGTTAAAGTTGCTCACCTACTGGGTGTATTGATATGCCAGAGATTTTTTCTAAATAACAGTTGGTTATATAAAAACCAGCCATTGAACTGATTAATTTAGGTTTATTGACAGAATTCCGAAGAGCTGCTTGAAAAAAGTGATTAAGCGGTAAAAAGCCAGATCATGATAATCTGGCGCCAAACAATACGCTGGATGTTGAATTTTGTGGTCAGGTGTTAGAAGCCGTAATTCAGGATTATGGTTACCCACAAGTTATGAATGCTGATCAGGGTGTGCAGTTTGCCAATGAGGCAATTCATCAATACTAAAAGTCCACGGTATATAGATCAGCATGGATGGCAAGGGCTGTTATTATGATAGTATTTTTTAGAACGGTTATGGTGTACGGTTAAATATGGGTATTTATCATTCTTCAATTTGCCTGAGTGTCACGCTTTACGCTAAAAATAAAGTAAAAGCTGAATCCGCAAAAAGCAAACGGGCTGAGTTGCGCTGGTTTTTATCACGGGTAGTAATTAATTATGTTTGAGTTACGCAATATCAACAAAGCTT
>JAHZIU010000169.1 GCA_022601315.1 Betaproteobacteria bacterium | reverse complement strand
TGGCCATTGCTTTTAAGCAGCGACAGAAGCCGCTCCAATTGCTGAAATCGAAATATGATTTTCTGATTTTTGATGCTGTGATTTCTGCAGCAGAGTTTGAGTTGGCAACACGTTCGGCGCGAAAAAAGCAATGCGATCTGGAAGATGTGCTGATTGATGAGTTTCAAATCGGAGTGCCACTCATTGGCAAAGCGCTTGCTTCTTTCTTTCAGGTTAAGTATGAGCCTTTCAAAGCGGACCGTGTCAAACCTGGAGAGTTGCTTAAGAATTTGAAGCGGCACTATGTCGAAAGTAACGCCTGGTTACCGATTGATGATACCAAGGAGGGTTTGGTCGTTTTAACACTCGACCCAGAAAGGGTCAAGTCTCAACGCATTGTCAACAATATTTTCCCCAAATATAAAGTGATCTACACGGTTACGACTAAACGGGAATTTAATGAAACTGTTGATCACTTTTATGGTGGTAGTTCGGGTGAAGTGGATACTGGCGATATTAACGACATGTTATCCGGCCTTCAAGAAGAGGTTGAAGATGCCAATGAAATGGACGATACATCTGCGGCTTCGGATAACGAACTGGTAAAACTGGTTAATAAGATTGTTATTGACGCCTATAAAATGGGTGTTTCAGATATCCACGTGGAACCCTATCCAGGGAAAGAGAAAACCAAGATTCGTTTTCGCAAAGACGGTTCTTTAATGCCCTATATCGAAATTCCTGCCAGTTATCGCAATCCTTTGGTCACACGTATTAAAATCATGTGTGATCTGGATATTTCCGAAAAACGCAGACCGCAAGATGGCAAAATAAGATTCAGGAAATATGGCCCATTGGATATTGAACTTCGGGTGGCCACTATTCCTTCCGCCGGTGGTATGGAAGATGTTGTGATGCGTATATTGGCCTCGGGCGAGCCCATTCCATTGGATAAAATGGGGTTTACTCAGCACAACGCGGAGGAGCTGAAGAAAATAGTCAGTAAGCCGTACGGATTGTTTTTTGTGTGTGGGCCGACGGGTTCCGGAAAAACAACCACGCTGCATTCCATTCTAAAACATTTAAACCGGGCAGAAACTAAAATCTGGACGGCGGAAGACCCTGTCGAAATTACCCAGAAAGGGTTGCGCCAGGTACAGATGAATGTAAAAGCGGGTCTGACTTTTCCGGTTGTGATGAAATCTTTCCTGCGTGCGGACCCGGATATTATTATGGTGGGTGAGATGCGCGACAAGGAAACCACCAGTATTGGTATTGAAGCGTCGTTGACTGGTCATTTAGTGTTCGCTACGCTGCATACCAATAGTGCTACGGAATCGGTGATTCGTTTGCTGGATATGGGTATGGACCCATTCAATTTTGCCGATGCATTGTTGGGTATTCTGGCGCAGCGTTTAGCCAAACGGCTGTGTAAAAACTGTAAGGAAACGCATGTTGCCGATGATCGGGAAATTAAATCTTTATTAACAGAATATTGTGAAGAATTGAAGAATATTGATCGTTTCAAGCAAAATCCGGATGTGGCTTATCAGGAAATATTAACAAACTGGAAGAAGCAATATGGTGATGAGAATGGCCAGATTACACTATATAAATCGGTAGGTTGTGATGATTGTGCTGGTACCGGTTATGCTGGGCGAGTTGGTTTGCATGAGTTATTAACGGCCAGCGACGCGATCAAAAAGAATATACAGGAACATGCGCGTGTGGCTGAAATGTTGGTGACGGCATTAGGTGATGGAATGCGGACTTTGAAGCAGGATGGGATTGAAAAAGTGTTGGAGGGAATAACAGACATTCATCAGGTGCGGGTGGTATGTATTAAATAGATCTTTTGTTTTAATAAGAATGACACAAACAATTGATTTTATAAGAGTTTTGTTCATTTTATGTGTTTCGCACTTCGCCGCTATGTGGGGTACATAGATACCGTAGGATGGTTGTAACCTATCTTTACCATAGTGAATATCAGGTATCAGGAGGTTGAAACGAACAAAAACACACCCCACGAATGAGGTGTGTTTAATTTATGATTGATGGGTTGCGTGGATTTGATGGCTTGCACCCATATTACGCGGTCTATCTTTCTTTAACAAAGCGCAGCAGCTACACAAGATCCACCTTTTGTCCAGGTAATTGGGCGACCAGGGGCTGGAGCAGCTGCAGTGAGAGTGTATTGTTGGCCTGTAAGGCCATCACCAGTAATCGCGGTCATTGTTATTACGGCAGCTGTTGCGGTATTGCCGGTAACGGCACCTGAGGCTGCAAGGACCCTACCATCATCCTGGGCGGTTGTAGCAGGTACGCCATTGGCGCCGTTAGTGCAATTAGCAAGAGAGTTTTGTTCTTGGAAGCAGAGCTCTAAAGCAAGTTTGTAAGGTGCTGCACCGGCTACAACTTCACTAAATTTGGCTTTGTTGGTATATGTTTGATAAGCAGGCACCGCAACCGCGGCCAAAATACCAATAATAGCTACAACGATCATCAATTCGATTAATGTAAAACCTTTTTGTGCTTGTTGCATGATTAATTCTCCTATAAGTTGAAAATGACACATTTTTTGTGTAACTTTATATAAGCATTATTCGTGCCAATTTTTCTTGGCGTGTGTTTTTGTCTGCAATTAAGTTGCCTATTTATTTGGTCAATGACGACAATTTCAATATTCGATTGGTGTTTTCGTATAGCATCAGCTACTGAACACTTCTTCCCATAATGCGATTACCGCCAGGCGGTGTTCATTTAAGAAACTGATTTCAATGATATTTTGTTCTTGCGACTGGCCTTCTGTTGACGCGATACCCGCTAAATCTGAGTCGCTGTTTAATCGTTCAAGGTGTTGAATATGTCTGAATTCACGATAAGCGGTACGTACTTTCTCGGCATTATGACTGGAAATCAAGCCCAATTCCCCGGCCAGTTTTAATAATGCAATGTTGCCAATATTTCCTGTTAATTCAACATGCTTATTGGCATATCCTAGAACAAGGTATTGCACTATGAATTCTACGTCAATGATGCCACCCCGGTCTTGTTTAATATCAAATAATGTAGACTTATTGGGATGTGCGCCTAACATTTTCTCTCGCATTCTTAGGATATTTTGTTTGAGTGTTATTAAGTCACGCTGTTGACAAAGAATTTCATTTTTCGTGTTTTCAAAGGCTTTTGTCACATGCTCGTTGCCTGCTACAGAACGTGCGCGGGTTAAGGCTTGGTGCTCCCATGCCCATGCTTGTGTCTGCTGATATTGTGCAAATGCGTCAATGGAGTTAACCAATAACCCGCTGCTGCCATTAGGACGAAGGCGCAAATCTGTGCAATATAGTAATCCGGCTGAGCTGTGTTGCGTGAGCCATGTGTTGATACTTTGTCCGAGCTTGGTGTAAATCTCTTCTGCATCAGGATGGACGTCATCATAAAGAAAAATTAAATCCAGGTCTGAAGCATAACCTAATTCCTTTCCACCCAGCTTGCCATAGCCGATAATGGCGAAGGACGGCGAATCGCAATGGTGTTTCTTTAGTCCAGCCCAGGCCAGATTTAACACGGTTTCTAACACTAAATCAGCAAGTGCTGTTAAATGATCGCTGAGTGTTTCCAAAAGCATATCACCTTCCAGATCGCTGACGAGTAATTGGAACACTTGCGCATGTTGAAAGTGACGCAAATGGTCCATTTTCCACTCAATTACGTCACTTTTTGGATTATTAATATGATTTAACTGATCAAGTAATTTTTTCTTAACGGTCGGCCAGTCCGGTATGGCAGGTTGTGTTCTATGCTGTAGTAATTCGTCCAGTAGAATGGGGTGTCTGCCTAGGTAACCGCTGGCCCATTGACTGATACTGACCAATTTTGCCACACGGGGTAAAGTGTTCGGGTGTTGTAGTAACAGTGCGAGATACGCTGCGTGCGGACTGATTGTTTCCAGTAATTGCAGCATGCGATTCAATGTCGTTTCAACGGGAGGGAATTGGGCAACGGCTTCAATTAATATCGGTGTCAATAGGTTGATTTTCTGTTGACTGGACTTGGGTAGTCGATGATAAAAAGCGCTTTGATAAAATTGTTGTATGCGCTCTGAAATTTTAGCAGGCTCAGAAAATCCCATGGTACTGAGTTGTGTGGTGGCTACTATTGATTTAGTTGTATCTTCAGCTTTTGTTTGCCATAGATAGGCTAATGTGTCATGTGTTGGTGATTTTTTGGGTGCAGCAAATATTTGTTCAAAATGGCGGGTGACGTGCATACGATGAAGATCAAGATGTTGCATAAATTTGTCATAATTTGAGAAGCCCATGGTTGTGGCAATAAGCGCTTGTTCAGCAGGTTGTTGAGGTAAAGTTTGGGTTTGTTGATCATCCAGATACTGCAAGCGATGTTCCAATTTGCGCAAAAAATGATAGGCATCTGTGAGTTCTTGAACGGCTTCGGTTGGAAGCTGTAATTTTTTTTGCAAACGCGGTAACACCTCCAGTGTTGGTCGGATACACAAATCCACATCACGACCGCCACGGATCAACTGGAAAACTTGCGTTATAAATTCAATTTCCCGAATGCCGCCCGGGCCAAGTTTGATATTGTCATGCATTTC
>JAHZIU010000168.1 GCA_022601315.1 Betaproteobacteria bacterium | reverse complement strand
TTGAATTGGATCGTGATGGCGTAGCGCGACGGGCTTTTCTTGCTGCCGGGATAGACAAGCCAACATGGCCTGCATTTGGGATGGCTGCATTTACTAAGCGATCAAATAGCGACAAACCCACATATGCAGATTATGCGCAAGGCAAAGTTGCAGATCGTTGGATGCCTTGGGTTCGTTCACAAGAAGCATTGATTCCCTATGTTGGGCCATCGGGAAGTTTTCAGACAATTTCGTACGCAAAAATTTTATACGATAGCACGCTGCTTGCAAGTATGAGAGGCAAGATAATTATTGTGGGTGTAACAGCCGCAGGTATAGGAACCCGTTTTGCAACGCCGGTTTCATACATCAATCGTCAACCGATGGCAGGTGTGGAATGGCATGCCAATGTCATTGATATGTTGCAAAATAACCGCATCATATATCCTATTGCAAATCACTATGCTGCTTTGGTTTCTGTATCCTGGGTTCTGTTAATTTTGCTCAGTATTAGTTTTTTACGTGGAAATTTAACGGTTTTAATACTTTTATTTTTACTGGCTTGTGGGCTGTTTTTTTTCAGCATGTTGTTAAGGTTATTGAATATTTGGATTCCTCCCGGTGCAGCGTTACTTGGAACTTTTGCGATTTTTCCGTTATGGAATTGGCGGCGAATAAACGAATTCATGCGTTCAATGTTTGTTGCTAAAGTACGTTCCAGTATGGCTTTAGAATCAATAAAAGATGGTGTGATTACAACCGATTCGCTGGATCAAATTATTTTTGTGAATAAGGGCGCGGAAAAAATTCTACAAATTAAAGCGGACCAACTACATGGAAAAAAACTACAAGATGTGCTAAATCTTAGTGATGCAGCACAGGTTAATTTGTATGGCTATTTAAGGGAATTTGATGCGCAGAACGCTGAGCCTGATATTGATGCAACGGTAGAATGTCATCTTGAAACTGCTTCAGGCAATAAACATACTGTGCGAATAACGCGACATCAATTACGTGATGGAGAAGAAGCGTTAATGGGTTTTGTGGTTTCTATTGCAGATATTACAGACTCAGTGGCTTTAGCACAGCAAATAGAACATCAAGAGAGCCATGATGCATTAACAAAACTTCCCAATCGCACAAAATTGCTGACGCTATTAGAGCGATTGGTTAAATCGGCCCGACAATCCAACAAAATTGTAACGGTGTTTTTTGTTGCTTTAGATAACTTTAAAAAAGTTAACGATGCGATGGGGCGGCAGGCCGGGGATAAGTTGCTACAAATGGTTGCGTGGCGCTTGTATGAGGTTATTGATAAAGATGATATTGCGGCACGTTGGAGTGGCGATGAATTTGTTTTACTTTTTGATCATTTGCGAGAACATGACTCAGTGCCAGAAATGGCACAAAAACTAATCAGTGTGATGCGCGAAAGTTTTGAACTTGAAGGGTTGGAAATTTTTGTTACGGTAAGTATTGGTATTAGTTTTTGTGCGCGTGATGGTGTCAGCAACGAGATTGTGTTGGAACAGGCTGGTGCGGCAATGTACCGGATTAAGAAAGAAGGTGGAAATAGTTTTGGTTTTTATTCTCCAGAATCATCCATTGTATGGACACGTGATCGACTCCAACTGGAAAAAGAATTACGTGCAGCATTAAAATTATGTCAACTACAAGTGTATTATCAGCCCATTGTTGATGCTAGGCAACATAGCATTGTAAGAATAGAAGCATTGGTGCGCTGGGCGCATCCAACGCGAGGTTTTTTGATGCCCGGGTCGTTTGTGCCACTAGCAGAAGATACCGGTTTAATCGATCAAATGGGTGAACTTGTTTTACGCGATTCCTGCGTTGCTGCCAGCAAGCTTTTACAGACAGGTAAACCAATTAATGTATCCGTAAACGTGAATCCACATCAGTTGTTATATGGGGATTTTGTGCAGATTGTTTCCCAGGTATTACAAGACACAGGTTTGCCAGCAGAATCTTTAGTTCTTGAAGTCACTGAAAGTGCTGTCGTCAGTGATATGACGCGTGCTTCCAAAGTGTTGCGGGCACTAAAAGGTTTGGGAATAATGATTGCTTTGGATGATTTTGGAACAGGCTATTCCTCACTCACTTTACTACGCGAATTACCGATAGATATTATTAAGATTGATCAGTCGTTCGTCAGTACATTGGATCGAAATCAGCACGATCTTACCATTGTTCAAGCAATTGTTGGTCTTGGCAAGAGTCTTGGTTTGGCAATTATTGCAGAAGGCGTTGAAACTGAACAACAGGTACAATTACTGCTTGATCATGATTGTTATTTTCATCAGGGTTATTATTATAGCCATCCCATATCTTTTGATGCACTGGTCGAAATAATGAATAAAAATAATTAACGGGTGCATTAAATTTAAATACAAGAAACATTCTTTATTATAGAAAGTTACGATTATTAAAAAGCTCCAGAGTAGTAATTGATGTGTTACTAATGGTATAAATATTTATCATTGATGGTATTTAAACGCTCATAATATTATAATACTGAGTTTTTTATTCTCTACCAATTGCTTACATTAAACTTCCATGCAGTTATTTGCTTTCGGTATTAACCATAATACTGCGCCGCTGGATGTGCGTGAACAGGTAACATTTCCAGAAAATACAGTGGAACATGCATTGCATGATCTGGTTGGGCATAACCCCATTAAAGAGGCAGCCATTGTATCGACCTGTAATCGCACAGAGATTTATTGCAGTACTGATAAGCCTGAAAAAGCCATGCATTGGTTGGCAGATTTTCATCACATACAAACACGTGAGTTAGATCCTTATATATATCAATTGCCACGTGAACAAGCGGTGAAACATGCATTTCGTGTTGCCAGTGGTCTAGATTCTATGGTGTTGGGTGAGCCACAAATTTTAGGCCAGTTGAAAAGTGCTGTGAAATCTGCCGAGCATGCAGGCACACTGGGCTTGCTATTGCATAAACTATTTCAACGTACTTTTTTTGTCGCCAAGGAAGTGCGAACATCTACTGAGATAGGCACCAGTTCAGTTTCAATGGCTGCAGCATCTGCACGTCTGGCGGAACGAATTTTCGGTGATATTTGTGAGCAGCGTATTTTATTTATCGGCGCAGGCGAAATGATTGAGTTGTGTGCAAATCATTTCGCCACACGAAAACCAAAACGAATTACAGTTGCTAATCGCACAACAGAGCGCGCGCAAGCATTGGCCAATCGTTTTGATGGTGCGCAGGCAATTACCCTGAGTGAATTACCTGAGCAATTGGCGCTACATGATATTGTTGTGACTTGTACGGCCAGTCCCTTACCGATTCTTGGTAAGGGAATGGTTGAACGTGCAATTAAGATCCGTAAACATCGGCCAATCTTTATTGTTGATTTGGCCGTACCGCGTGATGTTGAATCCGAAGTGGCTGAATTGGATGACGTGTTTCTTTACTATGTGGATGATTTATCTGAAATAGTGAAAGAAGGCCTGGATTCGAGACAAAATGCTGTAATGCATGCCGAAACAATAATAGATACAAATGTTATTGATTTTATGCGTTGGATGGCAACACGTGAATTGGTGCCAACTATACGAGCACTTCGTGATCAAGGCGAGCGTTACCGACGTCATGAATTGGCGCGCGCAACTAAACTGTTGGCAAAAGGTGAGGACCCTCAAAAAGTCTTAGAGTCTTTAAGCAATGGTTTGACCAATAAATTTCTACATATTCCCTCTAGCACATTGAATCAAGCAACGGTTGAAGAGCGTGAAGAGCTGGTTGATTTAATTAATCAACTCTATCAGTTGCATCGCCCACAATGAAAGGAAGCATAACTAACAGACTGACTCGTTTGAGTGTACGTCTGGATGAATTAAATCAATTACTGAGTAGCGAAACGATTACTGCCGATTTAGATAATTTTCGCAAACTTACGCGTGAGCATGCGGAAATA
>JAHZIU010000167.1 GCA_022601315.1 Betaproteobacteria bacterium | reverse complement strand
TAGTATGTAAAAAACAGTGTGCGATAAGCAGTATAGTGTGGAGCGCGTTGTAGGGTGAGTAACATTTGATAATTTATTTGTTTCATTTCATCAGATTGGTTATTGCTAAAGCGATCAACTGAGGGTATGAGTCTATTCCTAGCGATAAACTGTACATTGTCATTTTAGTTTTTGCATTGATAGTTATCATTTCATTAGGTTTTTCTTCAATTTTCAATAGCATTATACTATCAGACCCTTGCCAAGGGGTCTGTTGGGCATATGATGGATCTACTGCAAAAATGGGAAATGAGATGCATATCTGTCTGCGCTGTTGAATTGATCAACGCATTTGATAAATGTTACATCAACACAAATTCAGCGTATAACCGATTTTTCCTGCTGAAACGTCTCGTATATAATGTGGTATTGATTGAAAATTACCAATAATTACATGCACAAAATTCATTACGCTTTCTGCTAATAATTATGCGCACTGTTTAATGCAATTAAATCATTTCGTTTGTCAAACTTTGTCTAAAGAAATAATCTTATGAACGTTTTTTATGAAGAAGCAGGAAACCTCAAGGTTGGCACTATACTTGCGGATAACACGACTTCTTTACAAATTGAAGCAGTTCACGGTAAGCGCTCGAAAATCAAAGCGGCTTCTGTATTATTACGGTTCGAGAAGCCGCCACTGCCCGAATTCATGAATCATGTACAAAAAGTGGCGGAAGAGTTGGATGCAGATTTTCTATGGGAATGCTGCACCAATGATGATGAATTCGCCAGCAATACATTGGCCGCAGATTACTTTGGCCATTCTCCAAGCCCTGTTGAAGCGGCAGCAACGTTGATGTTGCTGCACAGCGCCCCCATGTATTTCTATAAAAAAGGGCGTGGTCGCTACAAAGCAGCGCCCCCGGATGCTTTAAAAGCAGCGCTCGCCAGCCAAGAGAAAAAACGCTTGCAAGCTGAGCAACAGGCAAGTTATGTTGAGCAACTTAAAAATTTCGAACTGCCGGAAGCATATAAGCCACAGCTTTCCAGCTTACTTTACAAGCCGAATAAAAACTCAATTGAATGGAAAGCGCTTGAAGCCACATGTGCAGAAAAGAAATTAACCGTTACAAAGTTACTTGAGAAATGTGGCGCGATTCCCTCCTCTCATGACTATCACTTTAATCAATTTCTTTGGGAACATTTCCCAGAGGGAATAGATTTTGGTCCTTTAAATTCTACAATAGATTTAAACGATCCACCCGATTTGCCTATTTCTAGTGTTGAAGCATTCAGTATAGATGATGCCTCTACCACAGAAATTGATGATGCTTTTTCTGTGACGCCACTCACACTGGGCAGTTATCGCATTGGTATTCATATTGCTGCACCAGCCCTGGGAATCGAGCCTGGCTCACCATTAGATATAACGGCTGCTCGACGCTTATCAACCGTGTATCTACCAGGCAACAAAATCACCATGTTGCCGAACGAAGTTATCAATCACTACACATTGGGTGAAAAGCGATTGTGTCCTGCACTTTCACTATATCTTACGGTAAGCGATGATTTTACGATTACCGACAGTGAGAGTCGTATAGAAAAAGTAAACGTGGTTGCAAATTTACGGCACGATTCACTTGAACAGTATTTTAATGAATCGACGCTCACGCAAGGCGACCTAGATCATTCCTTTGGTAAAGAACTTCGAATATTGTGGAAGTTCGCTTGTAATATGGAAGCGCTGCGTGGCAAAACAAATGACGCCAATAACGAAAAAGTAGATTACAGCTTTGATATTAAAGATGACCGCGTCACCATTAGCGAGCGCCATCGTGGCTCGCCGATTGATAAGGTCGTATCGGAATTAATGATCTACGTAAATACAGAATGGGGGAAAAAGCTGGCTGATGCGAATATTGCGGGTATTTATCGTAGTAAGGGAAATGGCAAAGTTAAAATGAGTACCTCGCCCGCACCCCATCAAGGACTGGGTGTTTCACAATACGCCTGGAGCAGCTCGCCCATGCGCCGCTATATCGACTTCATTAATCAGCGGCAATTAATTGCCATGCTACGGAATGACCCGCCACCTTACACTAAAGAAAGCGATGATTTACTTGTTGGCATGCGGGATTTTGAAATAGCCTATAGTTATTATGGCGAATTTCAGCGTTCAATGGAGCGATACTGGTGTTTACGTTGGTTGCTACAGGAAGATATCCAAACCATTAATGCAACGGTCATTAAAGAGAATCTGGTAAAACTGGACAATCTGCCATTGGTTGCCAGAGTCCCTTCTTTGCCGAGTCTGGAACCCAACACATACGTCACTGTCGAAATATCCGAAATTGATTTACTTGAACGCAGTTTAAATGCAAAATTTTTAAAAAAAGAGATGTCATAAATGATCAGTTAAATGTATTTGACTGTATCTGTAAATATCAAGTTGAAGGAGTACTCGTTGTTGCCTACAATAACAAAATTGAATAATTCTCGATCAAATTAAGACTTTATCTTTTGGCTGCCACAATCAACACACATATCAATAGACTGACGGTAATACGTAGTCAATTGTCTTCACAAAACAATCATATGTTTGTGGCAATGATGATTTCATTGGCGGCGCATTTGACTATACTTTTTGGGGTGACCTTTCAGTTTCCAGCGCCAAATTTTGATAAACTGGCCACATCACTGGATGTTGTATTAGTCAACAATAAAACACTCTCAGCACCGATTAAAACTGAAACACTGGCACAAGAAAACCTGGATGGTGGTGGCAACACCGACGAAGATCGACGCGCTACATCGCCGTTCCCAGTATTACCTAAAAACAAACCTACTATCGATCATGTTGCTGCTGAAGAAAAAGTTAAACAATTAGAGCAAGAAGCCAAAACGTTAATGGCTGCAATTAATAACACGCACCAAATTGAGCAGTCTGATAACAATGAACAGCCAACAGAAAAAAAACAAATCACATCGGATACTTCTGATTTACTACAACGCAGTCTTGATATTGCACGCTTAAAAGCACAAATTGCGCAAGACCATAATACTTATCAGAAACGTCCGATCAGAAAATTTGTAGGTGCGCGCACAAAAGAATATCGATTCGCGCGCTATGTTGAAGACTGGCGCCTCAAAGTAGAACGCATTGGTAATCTCAATTATCCTGAAGCCGCCAGAAGAAACAAACTTTACGGCAGTTTACAACTTACCGTCGGCATTCGTGCGGATGGCAGTCTGGAGTCCATTGGTATTAATCGGACATCTGGAGAATCAGTTCTAGATGAAGCAGCCATACGTATCGTCAGGCTCGCCGGATCAAACGGGTTTGCTGCTTTTCCACCCGAAATTAGTCGTGACACCGATATTCTGCATATTACGCGCACCTGGGTATTCTCCCGTTCTGATCAACTGCTGAGTCAATAAGCACTGATTGCGATCTGCTAACTGAAACACTGTAAAAATTCTATGTCCACACTTGATGCATATGCCGTGATAGGCAACCCGATCTCACACAGTAAATCGCCTTTAATCCACACTACTTTTGCACGACAAACCGATCAAGCGATGCATTATGATGCCATCCTGGCGCCGATTAATGAATTTCGGGAAGCGGTTACTGCGTTCCAACAACAAGACGGTAAAGGCATGAATGTCACGGTTCCGTTCAAATTGGAGGCCTATGAATTTGCAACCCGTTTAACTGAGCGTGCCGAATTGGCACAGGCTGTTAATACATTACAATTTGTAAAGAATGAAATTGTCGGCGATAACACGGACGGCGCAGGCTTGGTAAGAGATATTGAAATGAATCTGGGCATTTCGTTAAATTCGAAACGTATTCTACTGATGGGCGCTGGTGGCGCTGCACGCGGTGCAATTCTGCCGATACTAAAGCAAAACCCCGGTGTTTTAGCAATTGCCAACCGTACCCCTCAAAAAGCACAGCTATTGCAGCAACAATTCGCTCAGTACGGTGAATTGGTTTCAGGACATTATATGGATTTCTCTGGTGAAAGTTTTGACATTATCATCAACGCAACATCCGCCAGCTTGCACGATAAACTACCCGAATTGCCTCTAAGTATCTT
>JAHZIU010000166.1 GCA_022601315.1 Betaproteobacteria bacterium | reverse complement strand
AAACCTGAATAACCAATTACGCGCAACGGTTCATAAGGTAGAACGACTAACGCCAAATATCATCGAAGTGGTTGTACATGCCCCTTTGGCTGCTGAACACTTTCAACCAGGACAATTCTACCGATTCCAGAATTTTGCGGCACATGCAACTATTGCGGGAGATACCCGACTAGCGATGGAAGGTATCGCATTAACAGGTGCATCGGTAGATATCTCTCGTGGATTGGTCTCTTTAATTGCATTAGAAATGGGAGGATCTGCAGATTTATGTATTCTGCTTAATCCCGGTGATCCTGTTATATTAATGGGACCAACAGGCACGCCAACCGAGATTGAACCTAATGAAACCGTGGTGTTGGTTGGTGGAGGACTGGGTAACGCTGTATTATTTTCTATTGGTGCAGCGACGCGTGCAGCAGGCTCAAAGGTTTTATACTTTGCAGGATACAAAAAGCTGATTGATCGCTATAAAGTAGCAGAAATTGAAGCAGCGGCAGACACAGTAGTCTGGTGCAGTGATGAAGCACCGGGATTTACAGCTACCAGGCCCGGAGATAAAACGTTTGTAGGCAATATCGTACAAGCGATGATTGCTTATGGTAGCGGTAAATTGGGTGAACAATCCGTTTCATTGGCTGAAGCAGATCGTATTATTGCCATTGGCTCTGATCGCATGATGGCAGCAGTTGGCGCTGCGCGCCACAATCAACTAAAGCCTTATTTAAAAGCCGATCATTTTGCGATTGGCTCAATAAACTCGCCAATGCAGTGCATGATGAAAGAAATTTGTGCACAATGCTTACAACCGCATAAAGACCCAGAAACCGGTGAGATCTCATATGTATTCTCCTGTTTTAATCAAGACCAACCTCTAGATTCCGTTGATTTCTCTAGTTTGGCAACACGTTTACGCCAAAATAGTGTACAAGAAAAATTGACCAGTCATTGGATTGGCCGTTGCTTGAGTGAAATAGAATAGATAAACCTCACTTGAGCTATAACCCAATGATTAATTATCGGTTAATCTATTCCGGTTTTTTTAAGATCAAGAAATCATGTTTTTTGACGTTATGTCTAGTACTCCTTCGAGTTTGATATTTGCGGATACTGTACTCAAAAATGTGTCAGCACAAGACACAGACAGTGTTTTTTCCTTGCCAAGTATTGTATTGCGCTGACAGGACACGAGCTTCCATGGATTGTCTTTACAGCGCTTCTGACAGTGTTAGGTCATCTTGTGAAGGTAATATGCCTTTCCAGAAATCCTACCTACCAGTCATGCTGATAAGCTCAAAGTAAGTTGATGGAGTACTCGCTAGAAAAGGAATACAGATAACACGGTATTGGGTGAAATACTAAATATGAATACTCAGAAAGAAGGACCATTGGATAATCCAACGTTAGATCAAACCCCCATCCAAATGATTTCAGTGCAACAGGTGTTACAGATCCGCACACAAAACAAATTATATGCAATCGATCTTAGTTTTGTTGAGTGTGTTTTACCATTAATGGAGTTACATCAAACTTCTGATAAAGCACCTTATTCGATCGGAATCATAGATTATCGCGGCAAGAATCTTACCGTAATAGATTTAGGTTTATGGTTGGGATTCAAAGCTAAGCAAAACTATAATTTGGATTCACCGATTATTATATGCGGTAACGGCCAAACCCAAGTTGCATTAGTTGTCAGTGAAGTCATGCAAGTTGAAATGATCAAGCCAGAAGTCATTCAGACACAAGATTTATTTAAAGAAGTAAATGCCCCTTATAAAGCTTCATTAAACCTGAGTTCAGGAGAGGTTTTATTGTTAGATATGCAAAGTTTCTTTGATATACCAACTCAAACCTAATCTGGCTATTATCCGTTGCTTAAAATTCCTGTTTTTTATTGATTTAACCCAGATCTTCCTTTAGGCATTTTCTAAAACGGGAAATCTGGACTAAATTTAAATACAAATAATTTTCTTTCATAATCAATGCCTTTGAGATTATTCAAGAAATTACTGATTCAAATTACTCTTTACTGGCATTCTGAAGCCTTTCTTCAATAGCTGTACCCGGGATCATTCCACCAACAATCGAACCATCTGCAAATATCAACGTGGGCGTGCCCGTCACTCTGTTTTGTTGACCAGATTGAATCAGTTCAGCCAGCGGTGTTTCGCAATCCTTAGCAGTTGGCGCTATACCTTTAAGCATAAAATCGTCCCACGCCTTAATTTGATCGTCAGCACACCAAATATTTTTTGATAATTCAGCAGAGCCATTTAAAACCGGATATAACAGTGTATAAATCGTAATATCTGTAATATCCAATAACGCTTGTTCCAATTGTTTGCAGTAAGGGCAATTGGGGTCTGTAAAAACAGCCAATTGGCGTTTTCCATTGCCTTTAACAATTTTAATGGCAGAATCCAACGGGAGGGAATCCAGTGGTACCCGACGCGCAGCCTTGATTTCCTCTAAACGTGCATTGGTTAAACTGGTGCGGGTTTTAGTATCAATGACATGACCCAAAAAGAAATAGTCAGTATTCTCATCGGTATAAAAAACCTCGCCGCCAACAACAACTTCATACAGTCCCAAATAAGGTGTTTTTTTCAAACTTTCAATTTCAGCACCTGGGAAAAGTGGTTGAATTGCCTCTTTTATTGCCTCTTCTTCCGCTGAAGTCGTACTAGAAAAAAAACATAATACCAGGATTAAAATAAACAACTTCAGGTGCATGACCATAAAAAACTCCAGTTTAAAAAATTTAATTCAAAGCATGTTGCATTAAGCGATTTTTAATTAACGACAAACGATTGGTGGCCTCAAGCCCAAAATTTCGCAAACGGGAAACTGTTGGACTTGAGTTTGCAAATAGTTTTTGCAGGCCATCCGTCACCACCTCCAAAGCTAAAATATCTTCCTTACGGGCACACTCATAACGACGTAATAACATGTAGTCTCCGCAATCAGTCTGCAAACCACGTGCATTCAGTATCGCTGCAAGCTCTCGCGTATCACGTAAACCCAAATTCACGCCCTGGCCAGCAAGCGGGTGAATGCCATGCGCCGCATCACCAATTAATACTAAACGGGACTTAACCAGATTTTTTACATGCACAAAATTTAGTGGAAAACCAACCGGTGGTGTAACCAATTGAAAGTCGCCCAAAGTATTGGAAGATGCTTCAGCCACCCGTTGACATAATTCGGCTGCAGGTAAATCACGTAACAAATTGGCATGTTCTTCAGTAGTCGACCATACCATAGATACACGCTTATCCGACAATGGCAACAATGCCAACACACCATCACGCCGAAACCACTGATGGGCAATATTCCGATGAGAATGTTGCGCACTGAAATTAGCCACCAAACCTATTTGATGGTAAGCATGCCGTGAAACTTCAATATCAGCCTGCTTGCGTACCCATGAATTCACACCATCCGCACCGACAACCAAAGCCGTTTCAAGCACATGACCATCTTCCAGTTGCACGTCGACGTGGGATTCATGCCAGATAATTGACGTACATTTCGCCGGACAAATAATTTCAATATTTTCATTGGAAGATTTAAGTACATCCCAAACAGCAATTTGCAACTGGCGATTCTCAGCAATGAATGCCAATTCTGCAACACCCATTTCATACGAACTAAAGTCTATATGCGCACTGTTATCATCCCCAAATACCGCCATATCGTATACCGGTGTAATACGCGCAGCATCCATCCGCTGCCACACACCCAAATCTTGCAACAAAGTTGCACTACCAGGACTAATGGCATAAACCCGACTGTCCCAGCTCGAATCTTCCGGCAATGGGGCAGGTTCACGCGTTTCGATCAGCGCTATTTTCAAGCCACTGTCTTTCAGTGCAGCCACCAGGCTCGCACCAACCAATCCACCACCAATCACTACAATATCGAATTTCATGGGCTGATTATACAATTGCTTTGCGGGATGCGGAAATAATAAGGAAATCTTTATGCTGTAAACGTACAGTGGGTTGAAAAAAAACCAGACAGCCTTATATCGGTAATAACAGTACACTTTACTTTATCAATGTACTTGTAACAAAACAGAATGTCTCAACAAGCTTCAATATAGATTAAACGAGACATTTATTAAAAAATTATTTAATCATGTTTCTTATCTAAAAGGAGAATAATCATGGCAATTACAAGATATGAACCCTGGGGTCTGTTGAATCAATTACAAAGAGAGTTGGAGCGCGGCGCTGTTGAGGGATCAACAGCAACAGCTGAATGGGCACCTACAGTTGATATTAAAGAAGAACCCGAACGGTTTTTAATTCATGCTGACATACCTGGTGTGGAGCCTGAAAAAATTGATGTAAGCATGGAAGACGGTGTTTTAACTATTAAAGGTGAAAAGAAAACAGAAGCAGAATCTGAGAAAGAAGGTTATAAACGTGTCGAACGCACGTATGGCTCTTTTTACCGGCGCTTCAGTTTACCTGACACAGCCAACCCGGACGCTATTTCCGCCGCATCCAAACACGGTGTATTGGAAATTGTTATTCCAAAACGGGAAGCAGTACAACCCAAGAAAATCAATGTAACGGTACAATAATTCTTTTGCTATGAGACTAATGGAGCCTGCGGGCTCCATTTTTTACATGCTTTTGCCAAGCCCTACAAAGCATGACAGAATTGCGTCCTTTCTTATTTCGTTTGAAACCTTCAGCGACTAACGTCTAATCATCAAACTCAGACCAACCATATGCCATTAATTACGCTAGATAATGCATGCCTCGCATTTGGCCATCATGCATTGCTCAATCAAGTAAGTCTTCAACTTGACCCAGGCGAACGTGTCGGGCTCATCGGTAGAAATGGCGGGGGTAAATCAAGTTTATTACGTGCACTTTCAGGTGAAATCAAACTGGATGATGGCAAGCTCTGGTACGCACCAAATTTAAAGTTGGCCTATGTATCTCAGGAACCAATACTGGACCCCGCCAATACAGTTTATCAAGAAGTCTCTAACGGCTTGGGCGACATTAGCCAGATTCTACTGGATTATCATGCCACCTCTCATGCACTAAGTGAAGGCAAAGAAGACACTGATGCATTGCTTACACGCCTGCAAGATCTACAAAACGCACTTGAAACGCAAGATGGCTGGAGCATTCAGGCTAAAATTGAAACTGTTATTGACAAATTAAACTTGCCGGCAGATACATATATTGAACATCTTTCCGGCGGTTTAAAGAAACGTGTTGCACTGGCACGCGCCTTGGTTATATCTCCTGACGTCTTACTATTGGATGAACCAACCAATCATCTGGATTTTTCCTCCATTGTATGGCTGGAAGAATTATTGAAAGATTTCGCCGGCAGCGTTTTGTTGATTACACATGACCGCCGTTTTCTTGACAATGTGTCAACCAGAATTGTCGAGCTGGACCGTGGCAATTTGGAATCTTTCCCAGGAAAATTTACCGACTATCAACGTAAAAAAATTGAAATGCTGGAAATTGAAGCCGTGCATAATCAGAAATTCGATAAAGTGCTGGCACAGGAAGAAGTATGGATACGTAAAGGCATACAAGCACGACGTACGCGAAATGAAGGCAGAGTGCGACAACTGGAAGCTTTGCGCCTAGAACGAGCTGCACGACGGGAACGGGCCGGAAAAGCCAATATTAATGTAGATGCGGGAGAACGGTCAGGTAAATTAGTCGCTGAATTAGAGCATATCAGCAAAAGCTACGATGACAATATCATTATCAAAGACTTTTCCTGCCGCATCATGCGTGGCGACAAAGTCGGATTATTAGGCCCCAATGGAGCTGGTAAATCAACATTACTAAAATTAATCCTGGGCGAATTACAACCCGACAGTGGCATCGTTCAGCAAGGTACTAAAATTTCAGTGGCTTATTTTGATCAAATGCGTGAGCAGTTAGATGAAGAAATGACACTGACAGAAACCATCAGTCAAGGCTCCGAGTTTGTAGAAATTAATGGTAAACGCAAGCATATTATCAGTTATTTGGAAGATTTCCTGTTTCCACCACAGCGCGCACGTTCACCGGTTAAATCATTATCGGGTGGAGAACGTAATCGCCTTTTACTCGCGCGCTTGTTTACACGTCCCGCTAATGTCTTGGTACTGGATGAACCAACCAATGATTTGGATATTGAAACCCTCGAATTATTAGAAACTTTATTACAAAATTATGCAGGTACGCTTTTTCTGGTTAGCCATGACCGGGAATTCCTTGACAATGTTGTAACTCAGGTTACTGTGTTTGAAGGTAATGGTATAATTACAGAATATATTGGCGGTTATGAAGATTGGCTACGCACAAAAAACAAACAAGAAAATTTAATAAAACAAAAAACAATTGCGCAACAAACTGATGTTTCATCGACCACAAAAAATAAATCAAGCAAACAGTCACCACGAGCGAAAAAGCTGAGTTATCTGGAAGCTCGTGAGCTTGAGGCACTACCTACAAAAATAGAAACTATGGAGCAGGAACAAGCAAATATTGCCTTGCGGTTAAATGATCCATCTATTTATTGTAATAATCCAGATGAAGCAAAAGCTTTGCAATCACGATTTTCTGTGATTGAAAAAGAGTTAACAGAATGCCTCGTAAGGTGGGAAGAATTGGAGTCCAAATATGCGACAAACAGGTAGAACTTGCAACAGCAATTTCCCTATAAACAACATGGACATACTTACTATTCACATTGACCAAATAAGGCACATCGTTTAAAGTTCGTCTTTTGAGAGAAGGAGGGTTACATGAAACAAAAAACAATTATGAGTTTATTACTCGCCTCGAGCATGATGCTCGTATTTGCCGGAACAGCTCATGCTGGTGATGCTGCCGCTGCAAAAGAGAAAAGCTCTATGTGTGAAGGTTGCCACGGCATCGGCGGTGGTTATAAAACTGCTTTCCCAGTGGTCTATAACGTACCAAAAATTGGTGGACAGCATGAAGAATACTTAGTCAAGGCGCTTCAAGGATACAAAAACGGCACACGCAGCCACCCGACCATGGACGCCCTAGTTCAATCTTTATCCGAACAGGATATAAAAGATTTTGCTGCTTATTACGCCGCGAATTAATTAAATCATTTAAGCAAGGAACGAATCATGAAGAATTTTGTTATTGCCGCGATGAGCGGCGCAGCCCTACTAATTTCAGGGCACGTAATGGCAGCTGATATTGAGGCTGGTAAGAGCAAAGCGGCAGAAGTTTGTGCTTCATGTCACGGAGTGGATGGCAATAGCCCAGCGCCAAACTTCCCTAAAATTGGTGGACAGTACAGAACCTACATTGCAAAAACATTAAAAGACTATAAGTCTGGCGCACGTGTCGATCCCATCATGGCCGGTATGACAGCAGCTTTAAGTGCAGAGGATATTGAGAATTTGGCTTTCTATTACTCTAAACAGTCAGGTAGCTTAAATTCAAACAAGTGAGACCAGGTTTTATTAACTGGTCTAGAAAAAACACCCTGTTTATCTAGTTAAGAGCGGAATATGACACAAATTTATTGGTTATATTCCGTTTTGCATTTTATTCGCTTGATGCATTAAGCTGTCGATCTAAACATTCGAAATAAACAGAAGCATCTGGCGCAGATTGACTACGTTGTGCTTGCCAAATCATTTCTGCCAGACATTCCATCACTTGATGTGCTGCATCATGCTCACTACCAGTATTTTTTTGCAGGCGTTCAAACCGTTCACAAATACCACTCGGTTGATCAATAGACAATTGTTCCTTGATTGCAAGGTGCATACTCATATGCAGGAAAGGGTTTGTGTCACCCATCTCCGGTAAATAATCTTTATCACGAAAGCGCTCTACATCATCAAGCATGCCATGATACTCCGTGTGCAGTAGTATCACTTCAAGCACAATACTCTCCAGGCCAGTAAGGGTTTCCTGCTGACGATATTTATGCCAAGTATCAAAAAACATTTGGCGCGCTTGTTCTCTGGATGGATTAAACATGATTAAATTGTTGCGAAAAAAACCTTAAAAATAATAGAAATGGCAGCAAATTAAATCGTCTTCTCTTTAAATTCACATAAATGATTAATAATACATCTGGCACACTCTGGCTTTCTGGCTTTACAGACATAACGCCCATGCAGAATCATCCAGTGATGGGCATCCAGTCGAAATTCTTTTGGAACCACTTTCAACAACTTTAATTCCACCTCCATTACATTCTTGCCTCGTGCTATACCCGTACGATTCGCAACCCGGAAAATATGCGTATCAACAGCAATCGTAGGTTCTCCAAAAGCAGTATTCAATATCACATTCGCAGTTTTACGTCCGACGCCTGGTAATTTCTCTAATTGCTCGCGTGTACGCGGGACTTCACTGTGATGCTCATGAATGAGTATTTGGCAAGTCGCCAAAATATTTTTGGCTTTGGTTTTATATAATCCAATACTTTTAATAAAACCAAGCAAACTTGTTTCACCCAGCGCAGAAATCTTTTCCGGCGTGTTTGCTTGTGGAAATAACTTTCTGGTTGCCAGATTAACGCTCTTGTCAGTGGCCTGCGCAGACAATATCACAGCAACCAGCAGCTCAAATGGTGAATGGTACTCAAGTTCAGTCGTTGGATGTGGGTTTGCTGATTTT
>JAHZIU010000165.1 GCA_022601315.1 Betaproteobacteria bacterium | reverse complement strand
TCTTTGGAAACCGCGCTTGTGGAGCCAAATGGTTTATTGGCGGCTGGCGGTGATCTTTCAATACAACGTTTACTCACTGCATATCGTGCAGGTATTTTTCCTTGGTTTAATGAAGGCGAGCCTATTTTATGGTGGAGTCCAGATCCACGTATGGTTCTGTTTCCAAATGAATTAAAGATCTCCCGTTCGTTACGAAAGTCACTTAAAAGGAACCAGTATACAATTTGTTTCGACCAACATTTTGATCAAGTTATGTACGCTTGCGCAGCACCACGTGAAGGACAGTTTGGGACGTGGATACACCCTGAAATGATTTCGTCTTATTCCAAACTACATGAGATGGGCTTGGCACATTCAGCGGAGGTCTTGATAGATGATGTGCTGGTCGGCGGGCTTTACGGTGTTGCGTTGGGCAAGGTGTTTTTTGGTGAGTCCATGTTTTCCAATGTGACAGATGCATCTAAAATTGCATTTGTTCATTTGGTAAAGCAACTGGAAGAATGGAATTATGGTGTCATTGACTGTCAGGTCAAAACAGCGCACCTTGCATCATTGGGCGCACGTGAAATTCCTAGAGCAGAATTTAGTCGACTGCTTCATGTCTTGAGAACCGACACTGACAAAGGTGGAAAATGGAAATGTTCCGATTCGATAATTGAAAAACTATATTAATCAATAAGTGCTTAAATTTCATACTACCCGTCCTTATCCATGCGGCTATCTGCCAGAAAGACTGGCATGCTCTGATGTCGTTGCGTCTGAGTGTTTCATGAATACTCAAATTTATGGCAAGCTGATACAAGCAGGTTTTCGTCGTAGCGGTCAATATATATACCGACCCAATTGTGAACAGTGCCATGCCTGTGTATCCGCACGTGTTAATGTTAATACTTTTGTTGCTTCGCGATCCCAGCGTCGTAGCTGGAAAAAGCACCGTCATTTAACGACTAACCAGCAAGCTTTGCATTTCAAATCTGAACATTATGCGCTTTACCAGGGTTACCAGGCCAAACGCCATCAAGGATCTGATATTGCTGAAGATAGTCGTGAGCAGTATCAAAATTTCCTGCTGAAAAGTAATGTCAATTCTAAGCTTGTTGAGTTTTATGAAGCGGATCAATTACGCATGGTCAGTATTATCGATGAGTTGCCTGACGGTTTGTCATCGGTATATACTTTTTTTGATCCGAGTGTAACCCATGCGAGTTTTGGCACTTATAATATCTTGTGGCAAATTCAGTGTTGCCAAGAACTTGGCCTTACTTACCTTTATTTGGGGTACTGGATTAAAGAGAATCAGAAAATGAGTTATAAGGCCAATTTTCAACCGCTGGAAGTATTGATTGATGGCCAGTGGAGACCATTGGAAAAATAAAGGAAACTCGCCTAGCCAGTACTTTTGCCGTTGACCAATCGCTGTCTTTATTTGCTTTGGTTATGAATCTTTAAAGTTATTTTTTTCAAGTACAACAAATGCGTATTGGGATTGATCTGGGAGGCACTAAAACGGAAGGTGTCGTGCTTGATGCTGAAGGCAATGAACTGTTGAGAAAGCGCGTGGAAACGCGGCAATCTGAAGGTTATCAAGTTATTCTGAATGATATCATGCAATTGGTTCATTATCTTGAATCTGAGATTGGCGCGCAGTGTTTAGTCGGGTTGGGAACGCCTGGTGCCATTTCAGCGGTAACGGGTACGATGAAAAATTCTAATACCACTTGTTTGAATGGACAACCGTTACTCGAGGATTTGCAAATTTTATTGAACCGGCCATTACGTATTGCAAATGATGCCAACTGTTTTGCTTTGAGCGAAGCGTTGGATGGCGCGGGTAAAGGTCATGATGTGGTTTTTGGTGTGATCATGGGTACCGGTGTGGGTGGTGGTGTGGTGTTCAATGGTCAACTGCATCAAGGTCATCAATACATTGCTGGCGAATGGGGTCACAATGTTTTGGAACTTGATGGTCCAGATTGTTATTGTGGGCACAAAGGTTGTATTGAGACGTTGATCTCAGGCCCGGGTTTTGCTGCAGATTTTCATCGTAATGGCGGAGACGGTTCTTTGGTTGCCGATGATATTGTGTCACTGGCTGCGCAAGGTGAAGCATTGGCTGAGGCTGCGATGCAGCGTTTTTTTGATCGATTTGGCCGTGCTTTGGCAATGGTGGTTAATATTCTTGACCCTGATGTCATTGTGCTGGGCGGTGGTCTTTCAAATGTGGAGCGACTTTATTCTGAGGGGCGTGAACAAGCTGCCCGCTATACTTTTAACGATGAGTTCATTACACCGATCTTAAAGAATATTCATGGAGACAGCTCAGGCGTGCGTGGCGCAGCACAACTATGGCAAAGTAACGAAATATAGTATTGTTTTGACGCAAAAGAACCGACTGGCGTCAGCCGGTAGCGGTTTAGTTTGTTTCAGCATATTCAATTGAATAGTCTAAAGCCAGCGTGCCTTTTATATTGATATCGGAATAGAGGTAAATATTTTTTTTGAAATCTCTGGCTTGTTTTGATGGAATATTAATATAAATATACTCATCTGTTTCTGAAATAATAATACAGTCGTTTTTATCATCATTTTTACAGTCGCTGACGGTTAGTTTTAGCTGTACGCCACTCAGCGTATGTGTATCTGAGTTGTTGATGATACGACCAGTGATATCGTAGCTCTCATATGAAGGTTCTAATGACAGGTCTTCAAAAATTAATTCTGATGGCAGAATGTTGTTTCTGGTTTGGTTCTTTTCATATATTTGATATTGCCAAATAATAAGACCGCCAACAGCGCATATCAAAATCAGTATTCCTGCAAATTTTCTAAATCCTGTTGATACTGCAAGCAGGACTAATAGAGCTATGATTGCAAGCCATTTCATAAATTGTTCCTTAAGATTCTAACGGTAGTTTCTGTACGTAAAAAAGCTTTTTGTCTTGCGGTTACACACATGATAAACACCAAAATTTGAGGGTCACTGTCGCGGTTTTCATTAGTGCTGACCTGGATATAATATACTTCTATATGGCTTCATCCTAAAGCCCTCAGTTGGATGGTGTTTAGAGTGCATTGTTGTTTATTTTTGGCCAGGCGCAGTGAGGCGTAATAACGAGTTATTACAACGAATTGCAACGCAGCAAAAAGTAAAGAACAGTGTGCTATAAGCATCATAGCGTGGAATAC
>JAHZIU010000164.1 GCA_022601315.1 Betaproteobacteria bacterium | reverse complement strand
ATGAATTAGGTTCGGAAAATAACACTATTTTACAGGCCCCTTTATATGAATTGCTTTCCCCAACCAAATCCATACAAGCGCATTTGAAAAAGACACATGGTTTGGACAAAGGACAAATTGAACTTCACGTCAATAACAATGAGCGTGGTAAAGTTAGATTTATCGCGAATACACAAGTCATTAATAAACCCAAAGGAGAAGGAACATTTGTCATTTTGTGGGCCATTATCAATGTGACCAAATACCACCAGAACATTCAAGAAAAACAACAAGCACTTAAAGAATTAGACACCCTGAATTCCAGGTTAATTTTGGAAAGAGACTATCTGCGGGATGAACATCACTTAATACGTGATATTGGCGATATGATTGGCAATAGCCCCGCGCTTGAGCAAATGATAGAGCGCATAAAGTCCGTGGCAGAAACAAGTGCTTCAGTGCTGATAATGGGAGAATCCGGTTCGGGAAAGGAGTTAGTCGCCAGGCTGATTCATGAAAAAAGTAATCGAAAAGAAGCGCCATTGGTTACTGTGAATTGTGCCTCTATTCCTTCTGAATTATTTGAAAGCGAATTTTTTGGTCACATTAAAGGTGCTTTTTCCGGCGCAGTGCAAGATAGGATCGGTCGTTTTGAATTAGCGGATACGGGCACCCTGTTTCTGGATGAAGTAGGTGAAATACCTATTGATTTGCAGAGTAAACTGTTACGGGCAATTCAACAAAAATCATTTGAGCGCGTTGGTGAAAATATAACAAAAGAAGTTGATGTTCGTATTATTGCCGCGACCAATCGAAGCCTTGAAAATGATGTTGAGCAGGGCTTATTCAGAGAGGATTTGTACTATCGTTTAAGCGTTTTTCCCATATCGGTACCGCCATTACGCAAACGTAAGGATGATATTATTCCATTGGCAAACTTCTTTTTAGAAAGGGCAAAATCAGAGTTTGGAAAACAGATTGGCAGTTTAACGTCTGAGCAATTAACTATGCTCCAGGAGTATCATTGGCCTGGAAATATTCGTGAGCTTAAAAATGTAATAGAGCGCGCGGTCATTTTATCGAAAGCGCACATTAGAATTGACCTAGCTTTTCCCGAGCAGGCTTTGCAAGAAATAGGGAGTGGAGATCAGAACAGATTTAATATCAATAATCTGAATATTATTTCAGACAAAATGCTCAAGGAAATAGAAAAAAATAATATTGTTAATGCTTTAGAAGCGGCCAACTGGAAAATTTCAGGAAACAAAGGCGCGGCCACTTTACTGGCAATGAATCCTTCAACGCTTAGCTCTAAAGTTAAATCCCTTAAAATAAAAAAACCTGAAAAGAATTCTCTTTACAATCGATTGGGTGGAATCAAAAACATAACACCGTTGGTTGATGAATTGCTTGCCAAACTACGATCAGACGAACAGCTCGGAAGACACTGGAAAGATAGAGGAATAGACAATATTAGAATGGAAAAAAAATATGTGGTCGATTATTTTTGCGATTTAACGGGCGGCCCATTTACATATACCGGGCGCAATATGGTAGAAGTCCACAAAGGCATGGGTATTACCGAAGCTGATTGGAAAATCCTTGCAAGTCATATCATTGCTATTTTATCTAAAAGTAATTTAAGTAGAAATGACGCTGAAGCGTTGCTTGAAATTATTAATGATGTTAAAAATAAGTTAATTTCATATTAATATTTATTTAGAAGGATAGATATTATTTATTTGTTTTTTTTCCTGTGATTCCAGCAGTCAACACAAAGCGCATTGCTTCTTCCATACTCATCGTACTATGATGTATGTCTTTTAATGGAATCAGCACCGTAAATCCACCAATCATATAGCTCATCGGTAAATACACCAGTACACTTTCTCTACTGTGCTTAAAAGATACAGCCAGTTTAGATGTATCTTCTTCAGTGATAAATCCAATCATTTCCATACCGTTAATATTTACGGTAACTACTTGACCCAGCCCATCTTTTTTTGGTGTAAAAAAATCAAAAAGATCGCGTAATGCACGGTAGACTGTTTTAATGAGTGGTAGTTTATAGAGCAGTTGCTCGCTAAATACAAAAAGTTGGCGCACGATGATCGCTTTCATCATCAGGCCGATAAAAAATACAATGACTATCCCTACAATTACCCCAAGTCCAGGAAAATAAACCAAATCCGGAAAAATTAAGTGTAATGCAGTGCTCATTACATCTTCAGAAGTTACTGCCAGCCAATACAATAAATAGATAGTGAGTACGATCGGTAATATGGTAATAAAACCTGTGAGTAAGGTTCTACTGATAGACGTCAACATGATAGCTCCAGGGTTACAAAATAGTGAAAAAATACATTAAGGGCATCTTTAAAAAACCAGCTATCATGTCAACGGCTGTGTCGTAAAGATAATTTCTTTATTCGCCTTGTAGTTGAGCGAGCGCTGTATTTTTAAAGTTACCCTCAAATGATAAAGGTATAAGTGAAATGTCTTCAAATTTTTTCTTCTGATAGGTGCAAATGGATAGCGCGGGTAAAATTGATAGAATAGTGCCAAATGTTCATTTGCCAATTAATTTATAAGACCTTATATATCAATACATTAAATGCTTGAATTACCATTTGAAAATAGTTATGCACGTTTGCCAAGCCAGTTTTTCGCTCGACTTGATCCGACGCCTGTTGCAGCGCCCAAGCTCATTAAACTGAATATCGCGCTGGCTCAGCAGCTGGGGTTTGATGCAGATGAATTGTCTTCACCTGAAGGTGTTAGCATGCTTGCGGGTAACTTTGTTCCGCAAGGTTCCGAACCGTTAGCCATGGCTTATGCAGGCCATCAGTTTGGTGCTTGGGTGCCACAGTTGGGTGATGGGCGGGCCATTCTGCTGGGAGAAGTTATTGATCAGAATGGCGTTCGTTTTGATGTTCAGTTGAAAGGTTCTGGTGTTACGCCATTTTCCCGTAGCGGGGATGGCCGTGCTTGGTTGGGGCCGGTTTTGCGCGAGTATGTTGTTAGTGAGGCGATGGCTGCACTGGGTGTATCAACTACACGTGCTTTAGCAGCGGTTAGTACTGGAGAAATTGTGCGGCGGGAAGAATTAATGCCGGGGGCAATATTGACCCGTGTTGCGCGCAGCCACGTTCGCATTGGTACTTTTCAGTTTTTTAGTGCGCGAAAAGATGTAGATTCACT
>JAHZIU010000163.1 GCA_022601315.1 Betaproteobacteria bacterium | reverse complement strand
TTCATGTGACCAGGCATACGACCTGCGACCGGATGGATTGCAAAACGTACGGTAACGCCTTTTTCATGCAATACTTCAGAGAGTTCTTTAACAGCATGCTGAGCTCTTGCAACTGCCAGGCCATATCCAGGAACTATGATCACACTGTCTGCATTTCCCATTAAGAAAGCAGCATCATCAGAACTACCGCTTCTGTGCGTTTTTTGTTCGCCATCATCATTAGCCGCTACACCGCCATCACTACCAAAACCGCCTAATATGACAGATAGAAACGGTCGATTCATTGCCTTACACATAATATAAGAAAGAATCGCGCCAGAGCTGCCTACTAGAGAACCAGCAATGATTAACATCGGATTGCCGATTGAAAAGCCAATACCCGCAGCAGCCCATCCTGAGTATGAATTGAGCATAGAGATGACCACTGGCATATCTGCGCCGCCAATAGGAACAATGATGAGGAAGCCCAATATAAAGGCGATGGCCGTCATCGCAATAAATGCCGTCCAGTTTGTTGTTTCACTAAAGAAAAACCACAAACCACACCCAATCATAGCAATTGCGAGCGCCAAATTAAGCATATGCTGCCCACTAAAGACAATTGGTGTGCCACTCATCCGACCTGATAATTTTAGAAATGCAATGACAGATCCTGACCATGTCATTGCACCAATAAATGTTCCTAAAAATAATTCAAACTTACTACCGGCAGGTAAAACCTCAGGCAAGCCAAATGAAACCGGGTTATTTATTGCTGCAATCGCAATAAAAACAGCTGCTAAACCAACCAGTGAATGCATAAATGCCACTAATTCCGGCATTGCCGTCATTTGCACACGTTTTGCGACAATGGCCCCTATGACTCCGCCAACTGCAATACAACCTAATATCAAAGGCCAGTTTTCAGTTAGAGTCATCGTTGTAGCGATCGCAATCGCCATACCAACCATGCCAAATAAATTTCCACGACGTGCAGACTCCGGCGAGCTTAAGCCTTTTAGTGCTAGTATGAAAAATACTGAAGCAACTAAATATGCAAGTGCTACCATATTTGCAGACATTTATGCTTTTCCTTTTTTTTCTTTTTTCTTAAACATTTCTAGCATTCTTTGACTAACCAGAAACCCACCAAATACATTAACTGCTGCTAGCGTAACTGCCGCAGCACCAAGCCAAACGCCCCAATCAGTTTCGGCAGGGCCAGCAGCCAACATTGCGCCCACGATGATAATGCTGGATATCGCGTTGGTTACTGACATCAAAGGGGTATGTAATGCTGGTGTTACATTCCATACCACGTGGTAGCCAACAAAGATCGCTAGCACAAATATTGTTAGATTGATAATTATTGGATCTATTTCACCAATCATGATTACTCCTTTTAATTTCGTAAACTGTACGTTCTAAACACATCAATTATTAATTGTTGAGACGTATCAACCTTGCTTATTTCTCTCAATTACGTCTCATTGATGATTTCGCCGCCTGTACAAACCAGTGTTCCAGCAATAATCTCGTCTTCACGGTCTAATTTGAGCGTTCCGGTTTCTGGATCAAGCATCAAATTAAGAAAGTTCATTACGTTTCGTGCATATAAGGCGCTGGAATCTGCTGCGACCAATCCTGGAATATTGGCAATACCAATCAAATGTACGCCATGTTTTACTACCGTTTTATCCAATTCAGATAAGGGGCAATTACCGCCGGCTTCGACAGCCATATCGACGATCACTGACCCAGGTTTCATTGCCTGTACGGTTTCTTCTTTGATTAGTACGGGGGCAGGACGGCCAGGAATTAATGCCGTAGTAATAATAACATCTGCCGCAATTGCACGTTCATGTACTAATTCACCTTGACGACGCTTATAATCTTCTGACATCTCAGTGGCATAGCCACCCGCTGTTTCCGCTTTTTCCTTTTCCTCATCGCTGAGCGGCACTTCAACAAATTTAGCTCCCAGACTCTCAACCTGTTCTTTTGCGGCAGGACGAACATCAAACGCTTCTACAACAGCACCCAATCGCTTGGCTGTTGCAATAGCTTGTAAGCCAGCAACGCCTGCACCTAATATTAATATGCGTGCGGCCTTAACAGTGCCAGCCGCCGTCATGAGCATGGGGAAAAATTTCTGATAAACATCTGCTGCCATGATTACAGATTTATAGCCTGCGATATTTGCTTGGGACGAGAGGACGTCCATGTTTTGTGCACGCGAAATACGAGGCAATTTTTCCATGGAAAAAGCGGTTAATCCATGTTTTGCTAACGCTTCAATACCATCTGAATGATGTGGTGACAAAAGCCCGACTAATATGGCATCTTTACGTATCATTGCCAATTCACCGTCATCAGGCCCCCTCACCTTCAAAACAATTTCAGATTCACTATATAACGTTGCGGCATCAGCTACAATTTTAGCGCCGGCTTCCTCATACGTAGAATCCGGTATACTTGCACCAGCACCTGCGCCAGACTGTACTGACACAACATGAATACCATTTGCAGTAAATTTTTTAACGGTCTCCGGTGTAGCAGCTACACGCGTCTCCCCCCCGCGAATCTCTGCGGGTATGCCTATATGCATTTATTTGATCTCCCTTATCTTGCCAACAAGCTTGCGAAAAATACTAAAGTTAAGTTCAACTCTTTTAACGAATGTTGAATTATAAATCAATTTGCATAGCATGCATTGCTTAGATTAGGAAAAACTTAAACTTAGACACAATTGCCTAATAATTCAGCATCAATATCAGCAGACCAAAACCTTTTTCATTGCTATTTTAAGTCGACTCTAAAACGGGTATTTAAAAACTTTAAATCTTGCGGTAATGATAGGTTAAATTTGCAGTTAAAATTGCCTTCATAAAATGGAATTATTTTTCTGTACGTGAAGGAAGACGCCTGGTTTCTGATTGCTGTTGTTGCGCCATTTGACAGGCACGGCGAAAGATGCGCAATATTTTTTGGGCATGACCTAAAACAGAGCTTGACGGATAACTGATTGTTTTATTCTCTTCAATTGTTCCGGCAGGTAAACCGGACAGTAGTGTTAATCCTTGCATAACATGCTTCATCGTATATATCGAGAACAAACCTTTTTCTACCGCTTCAACAATCTTGTAATCCAACATTAAATGGCGCTGATTACGTTCGGGAATCAAGACGCCTTGCGAACCGTCAAGCCCAGCTTTCTCGCAAAGACTAAAATAACCTTCAATCTTGTCATTAATGCCGCCTACCGGTAGTACTTCACCATGCTGATTTAATGCGCCGGTTACTGCAATACCTTGATTTAATGGTAGGTCAGACAATGATGAAAGTAACACATAGAGTTCAGCGCAGGAAGCCGAATCGCCTTCTATCGCTGTGTATTCCTGCTCAAATACGATGGAAGCATTGAGTGCCAAGGGCGCTATATGGCTAAATAGTGCAGACATATAGTTTTGCAAAATATATACACCTTTGTCATGGATCGGGCCAGACATTTCTACCTCCCGTACAATATTTAGCAATCCATCCTCACCAGCAAATGTACGTGCTGTAATACAAACAGGTGTACCGAAACTATGATCCCCTAAATCTATTAACGTCAATACGTTGAGCTGTCCAACTTTTAAACCGTGCAGATGAATTGATACATCCCCATCGCGAATGGATTCTTTAAGTCGAATATCAGGATAGTTATGACGCATAGTTCGTGCTTCAAGTGCTGTAATGATGTCTGATGCCTCAACTAAACGCCCACCGCGTCTTTGACACAACGTAGCACTTTCCAGTACAAGCATTTCTGTGCGTGCAAAAATAGCACTTTGGCGTGATTGATCATCAATTTCACGGTGAGATTCTTCCAATAAACGAGCGATTGCTGCGGCAGAAAAATGGGGTAATTTTGATGCGTTACAGGTTTTTGCAACAAAAATAGATGTTGCATGATAGGTTTCTATACTGGAACCAAAGCTTGTAGCAAAATCAACTTTTACGCGAAAGCGTCGCGCAAACTCCTGATCTTCTTCCTGCAAGGTATAATATTCTTCACGTGAACCAACAAGGATAATTTTTACGTTGACAGCCACTGCTTCTGGTTCTAGCGACATAGGGAAATTTGAAGCAAAAGCGATTCCCGGTTCTTCAATCTGTAATTGATGACAACGTAGAAATCGTCGCAATTTAATCCATATCTGACGATCTACCAGTAAATCATCCAGATGCAACATGAGAAATCCACCATGTGCTTTGTGTAGACTACCTGCACGAATGCTCATGAATCCGGTTTTTGGTTTTCCATTCTCAAATTGATATTCGATATTGCCAAATAAGGAATGGAATAACGGGTTATCTTCGATGATTACTGGTGCGCCATGTAAATCGGAATTATCTACAACCAAATTGATCAGATAACGGGAGAACCCTTGATCTAAGATAGCCTGTTGTTTTTCTTCATCTGTATCAACCGATTTAAATAGCGCCAGATTATCGAGTATATCTTCCATCATCTGGTCAAAATATGCATTTAAACGTATTTCTTTTTTTAACTGTTTTTGTAGTTTGTCACGTATTTCTTTAAATTCATTGCTCAATAGCGGCTTGACTATACGACGCCGTAGTGCAGCTAACGCTCCTTCTTTTTCTTTTTCGATGCGCTGGGATTTTTCGAAATAACGAATAATGGCATCATGTAATTCCTGTTCGGCCAGTTCAATTTCGGCACGGTGTTTTTTTGGTAATTTCAGTAAATTTTCTTCGGTAAGAATTTCACCTTTTTTATCGAGTAAGGTAAAAACAACTTGCTCAGCTTCACGGCGAATTGTGAAATGACGCGCTTCAGCAAAAATATCTAGTTCAGCGTAGAGCTGAATTTCTTCAGCCTTATATTTTTTTTCAACACGATTGCTTTTAATCTTAAAATCTTGTCCATCTAGACATTGCGCTATTTCTCCAGGTAATGTCTTGGTCAGTTGTGTAATAAATTGGCACAGTAAGCGCCCTTGTCCGGCCGGTAAATGTAACGCAATCGGTTTTCCAGGCACATCAAAATTGTACAAATAGCATAAATCTGGTGGTGTTGGTTGCTCGGCAGCAGCGGCAACGATCGCTTGTCGTAACAAAGAGGATCGCCCTGATCCAACTTCACCCAATACAAACAAATGATAATCAGGCTGCATCATACCTAGACCAAAACGGGTAGCCATCTCTGCACGTTCCTGACCAATCCACGACAGCGGATAGTGCAGTAACTCTGACGTATCAGCATATCCGAGTATATCGGGATCAATTATGAGACGAAGATCGGAAGATTTCAGATGTGAGACTGACATGTTGAATCTATAAAGCAGAGAAAATGATGAGCAATCTAATCTTCCAGTGATTTTTGTGCGGAACGATAAATGAACAACCCCGTCGCAAGCAGCGAGATATCGGAAAGATATTTGTTGTTCATTCTAGCGTGTGAGGAATTTATTCCGGAGAAATTTAAATTCTCGGTGTTATTTTTCTATTAGTTATAGTAATTTAGATTACTCACTTCGATTAGCATAACGGCGTTTAATCATCCTGAACGCAACGGGCGATAATGCGATCAAAATAATCCATATCCAA
Source organism: Betaproteobacteria bacterium (assembly GCA_022601315.1). Taxonomy (GTDB): domain Bacteria; phylum Pseudomonadota; class Gammaproteobacteria; order Burkholderiales; family Nitrosomonadaceae; genus Nitrosomonas. The sequence continues at coordinate 4,008 of JAHZIU010000163.1, read as the reverse complement.
TTACGCATAAACCATTCTATTGGGCTTGCTTCGACCATAAAACTTGCTTCCGCAAGATCTACAACTTTTATATGTTGCTGACCTTCGCCGTGGGTCACAAGGTGAAGACGAATATTTAATAATTGTTTTCCAGATGATTCCGGTATGACATACCAAGACCACTCTGTTAGGCCGTCATAGCCATAGAGCTGATCTTGCGGGCCCTGATTATCAATTTCAAAATTCTTTCCAACAATTTCAGCACGCATATTAGACGATACTTCTCCAGTGATACCTTGTAACGCCGTACCTTCTGAAGCCATGGAAACTATTCTATTGAGAAAACCGGCAAGTTGCTGTGTGTCTAGATTTACAGATACTTCAAAACCTTCATATTGTTTAACTTTAGGAGGAATGATAATTCCTGAGCTATCAACTGGTATTTTCATAATCAGCGGATTTAGCTGCTTACTATTTGAAACATAGTGCATAAACGTATTTATTGTTACAGGCACCACTAGTAAAACCAAAAGCAATGCTGCCGGCATCAATAAATTAAAAACAAAAACTTCTTTAGGGTCTTCTTTGTGTTCTGGTTCTGGGTTGCTCATAATTCCTCCTGCTAACCGTTCAATTGTAGTCAGATCATACCATAGTCGTATTTCACAAAATTTCCGTACAATTTGTTACTATTCAGAAAAATTTTGAATCTAAATGTTTTAGCAAGTACAAATGTGTTTTGGGTCAGATAGATTTTGACTGCCAAACAATGATTTGTAAATGAATGATTATTAACTTAATACTAATAGAGAAAGAAATGCCTACAACCAAAAATTCATCACCTGAAAAGAAAAGTATTTGGCCAAAACTAATTACATTTTCTTTAATATTAATATTCATCGTCATCGCTGTTAGCCTTTTGCCACGTGGCTTTTCACAGGATCTTTCAGTTATTGGACAGGGAACCAACGCAGTAGTTTTGGTACATGATAGCAATGTGGTGCAAAGTGCAGATACTATGGTTGCTATGAACGCTGTTAGAGATGATTATGAGGGGCGTGTTGCATTTATTGTTGCTGATATTAATACACCAGACGGCAGGCAGTTTGCTAGCAACCATGGCTTTAGTCCAGTGGCACTGGCCTTTTTTGGGACGAATGGCGATAGACTGCAATTATTGTATTCTGAGCAAACGGGAGAATCATTGAGAAAAAATATAAACACCACGTTTAATTACAACGATTAAACTTAAGGGCGCCTCTAAAATTCATAGTTTGCCCAAAGGTAAGGCACGGCACGGGAAAAATTTTGCAGCGAAGCATATGCTTGATATGTAAGCATGAAATTTTTCCCGCAACGTAGTCGTTGGGGTGAAGTTTGGATTATTGAGTTGTCCTTGAGGAATACAGATTTATTCATGAACCCACATCTATTCGATACATGGAGGAACCATGAAGCCCTATTTGATATTAATCTTTATATTTCTGGGTGCCTGTACCAGCCTGCCACCTGCTATCGAAAAAGCGCAAGTAGAAGATATTTCGTATCATCAAATTAGTGCAGATCTAGATCGTTATAAAAATACCCAAGTGCGTTGGGGCGGTGTCGTTATCGGTGTGGAAAATGAAGAAAATAATAGCTTAATGCAGGTATTATTTTATCCACTAGATCATTATGGCCGACCGCAAATAGATAAACCCAGTGCGGGACATTTTGTCATTAAGAGTACACAGTTTCTTGACGCCGAAGTCTACGTCATGGATAGAGAAATTGTTGCGGTGGGTACCATTGATAATGAAATTGGACGTACACTTGATACTCAGAGTACTGAGGTGCCACAAATGTCGTCCACTGCTATTCATTTGTGGCCAATTAACTACCGGGGCGAATATTACGGTAATTGTAGGTCATGCTACTTTAGGCAGTTATTCTGGTAGGTGGAAAAAATATTAAGAAGTCGTAGTACAGAGCAAATTACTTTCAATGTGTAGCTCAGACAATAAATAATGAACTATAAAGCATGACACTGTATGCCTTTATCGCAGTTGGTTTAGGTGCCGCGATCGGAGCTTGGTTGCGTTGGGGGTTGGGTTTATGGCTGAATTCCAGCATACCTGAATTACCATTGGGTACGTTGTACGCGAATCTGATTGGTGGATTTCTAATTGGCTACACTGTGGCCGTCTTTATGCAATACCCTGGACTGTCACCTGAATGGCGATTGCTAATCATTACTGGATTTTTGGGTGGATTAACGACTTTCTCTACCTTTTCAATCGAAACGGTTACGCTGTTGGCACGTGGACAATATCTCTGGAGCGCAGCCATTATTTCCACCCACCTTGGTGGCTCCTTGATTATGACTGTTTTAGGTTTGCAAACATTTAAATGGTTACATAACTAAATATGTATCAATAAGTTTTGTGTTATGTGTAGCCATTTTATTATAAGAAACTTATTTTTTTATGTGGCTTGAAATTTGTTTGTTTTACGTTTGGCCATGCGTTTTACAAAGTACGTATCGGCTTAATACTGCTAACTCTTTCTCAACAAAAAAAGGATGGCTATTATGAAAACAATACTCAACGGCTTCTTAATCATTGTTTTTTGTTTTTTCGTTGCGACGAATGGTTTTGCTGCTGCCATAACAGTTAACTGTAATCAAGGCGGTAGTTTGGCAAATGCGGTGATAGCGGCGCTTCCCGGTGATAGAGTAGAGGTGGTCGGTACTTGCAATGAGACTGTTATCATCAACACTGATGGTATAACTATAGACGGTGCAGGCAATGCAACTATTGACGGTGGCGGTGTTGGCGCTACTACTCTTACTGTCGATGGGGTACAGAGAGTCATGATTAATGGCATTACTATACGCAACGGTTTAGTGGGCGTACTTGGAAAAGGAGGCGCCAGTTTTTCACTCAGCAATATTGTCGTGAAAGATAATGCTGTTACTGGTATCCAACTGGAAGGAAACAGCTCACTGGAAATTTCCGATGTTGTCTCCAAAGATAATGGTGTCTTCGGCTTTAATATAGAACGTGCCTCAGAGTTAAAGGGTTCAAATAAATTGACAGTTAGAGACAACGGTGTTTTTGGTATCTTTATGGCCAATAATGCCAGCGCTGTTTTTAGCAATGCGGATGTCACAGTAAAAAACAATGTTCTCGGCATTCAAGTTGGTATCAACTCCAGTTTTATGATTGCTGATGCGGCGACTACAGTCACCGCAAAAGACAATTTGACGACTGGGCTGACCGTTGTATCCGGTTCTACCTTGTTTGTATTTGAGGGTGCCATTGTAACGCGCAACAATCAGTTCAACCACGGTGTGTCGGCCAATTCAAATGCCAATATTGATCTTGACCGTGGTGGTTCCATTACTACCCGAGATAATGGGCAGGATGGCATTCAATTGGAAAACTCATTGCTGAATATGTTTAACATGCCCGGATTTCCGGCTTCGACAGTGATTAGCCGCGATAATGGTCGACATGGTCTGAGTGCTTTTACCGAATCGGTCATCGACCTGTCTGGTGATAGTGTTATTACCAGTCGCGACAATGGGGTGAATGGTGTGCTGGTAGACAATGGTAGCACCGCTAGAATTATCAACTCCAAGATTCAAAATAATACTGCTGCCGACCTAGAGCTGAGCTTTGGTGCACGAGGTGATCTCACAAACAATATTAATATCGACAATATTGTTTGTGATGCGAGTGTGTTGATGCGTGGTGATAGTGGCATTACCTGTCCTAATCTCTGACAATTATTCTACACTCAGAAATATAAATCCCTGCTGCCACACGGCAGGGTTCTGCAAACATAGTATTGCTCCAGGCTTTCCACTGAGAAAATTTTTTAATCAGATCGTTGAGTGGCAATCTAGCCCAATGGGATGGACTCCCCCCTTAATCGGCATCAATGTGCCAGACTAGAGTAACTATCAACTAGTCAAAGAAGAAAGGAGTCCGAGATGAACATTACACGAATTGGAATAGATTTAGCAAAACAAGTATTTCAAATACA
>JAHZIU010000017.1 GCA_022601315.1 Betaproteobacteria bacterium | reverse complement strand
ATTCCCCGTGGTCTTGCCACGGGGAGCATTCTAGTTTGTGCTTTTGAAGTCAGCGTAGCGCGCCGTTTTTGGTTTTCTGCGCCGTAATACCCCGCTGTCTTGCGGCGGGGATAGGCGCAGGGCGTGCGGAGCAAATTTATTCTTTAAGGTGTAAGAATTTATGTCTACAATCAATATTCACGAAGCTAAGACTCATTTATCCCGTTTTGTTGAGCAAGCAGCGGCCGGTGAGGAAATAATTATTGCTAAAGCCGGTAAGCCTATGGCTAGATTAGTGCCACTGCGTAATACACCTTCTCGTAGAAATTTGGGTCTGTTTAAGGGAAAACTGAATGTGCCGGATGATTTTGATGCGTCATTATCCGATGATGTGGTTGGATTGTTTGAGAACAGTGTTATTGAACCACCTTCTGAAAATCGATAGACGTGCGCTTACTGCTTGATACACATGTTTTACTCTGGGCGTTAGATACGCCAGAACGACTGCCTTGTTTGTTACGGGGGCAGCTTGAATCTTCAGTAACAGAGGTATATTTTAGTGCAGCTAGTATTTGGGAAATTGCGATCAAATCAGCTTTGGGAAAAGTAAGTTTTAATTATTTACCAAATCAAATAGCTGAAGGGGCAAGGATGACTGGTTTCGTGGAAATTCCAATTTCTTCCGAACATGCTGCGGGTGTTGCGCGTCTTCCATTGCATCATGCAGATCCTTTTGATCGCTTGCTCATTGCTCAGATGTTGGCGATGCCTGCTCGCTTGGTGACAGCAGATGCCGCATTGACTGTTTATTCTGAGTTGGTTGAATTAGTGGAAAATTAATGGATGTTAATTAAGCTATTAAGCTTGATTTGAATATATAAAGGAGGCTCATGTTTTTGGGCTCTTGCAAAGATATTTGAGGTTTTGGACGGAAAAGCAAAGTACTCTTGAATTTCGTCAATATCTCTTGCTTCTGCCTTGCCTTGTTTTGTTTAGAGTTCTGAATTTCTAGTAGTGTGCTTAAGTGGATGACTTTAAGAAACAATACCCACGCACTCTAACAAGTCATATTCCTTATCAAGATGGTTATTTGAATATCAATAGTCCTGTTTAGACTCGTAGCCTGCTGTAATCAGAAGTTGAGCACATTTACATTTGTCATATGGAAGATGAGACGCATGATGGTGATGAATCTTTTCATATTCTTTAGAGCGCTTCTAAAAGTCCAGATTTTATCCCAAGTGCTACGTTGCATAAAAAACCTTTTGCTTACATATCAATCATATGCTGCGCTTCCAATATTTTTTCCGCGCTTTACATTTAAGCGAGCCTTGAATTTTTAGAGGCCTCCTTTATTTGGCTGGTAGGTTTCTTTAGGCCCGCTCTCAGCTCTCTGAAATTTTCATTTTCTTTTTCGTGAAGAATTGTCATGTGCAGAGCTGTACAGGTGTCAATATGCAAATATAAAGGATACTAATATAAAGGACACTCATATATTTGTTTCTCCGTGCGGTATCTATAAACTTTCAATTTATTGAGTAGAAACTGGCTCATTGTGAGAAAACGCACAATTCATAGCTTATGTGTTGCCATATAATTTTCATTATATGGTCAGATAATAAAAAGGTTTGTAGTGGTCAGGTTTTATTCCCTCTTGATGTGTATAAGGAATTCTTTTTTAAAAACCGGTAACAGTCTGTGCGGTTGGAGGTAGGTTGAATTGAATGTGCTGAGAAAAATATTTTGACCATTTCGTGGATTGAAATAAGTATTGAATCGTTCCAGGGATGATTGGAAAAATAATGATTTAAATAAAAGGATAAACGCTAAGAATCTGATCAATAAGCATCACCGAACAAAAGTTGTTGGATCGAACATTTCAACATTTTCCATAAAACATCAGGTGTAATATTCAGGTTGGTTTGAGTTATAGTTCATAGTTGTGCTTTTTCAAAACGTTTAATTATTAAAAAGATAAACGTCAGAGTAAATGGCAAATGGATAAGAATATTTCAGAAGAAATGACTGTCATGTTTGTTGATGTGGCAGGCAGTGTAGAACTATATTCTAATTTGGGCGATTTTAAGGCTCATAACCGTATTAAGCATTTCATGCGATCCATGACGATGCTGATTGAACACTACCAGGGTAAGGTCGTCGAAACAATTGGTGACGAAATCATGTGCATGTTCAACATTACAAATAATGCGTTGGATGCTGCGTGCGCTATTCAAGAAAACACAAGAAGTGGAAAGTTGGCTTTGGATGTCCGGATAGGGCTTCATGCGGGTGTGACAGGTGTGGAGAAAGGACGCTTATTCGGGGATACGGTTAATGTTTCTGCTCGTGTCGTAGCGCTTTCAAAGGCTGGTCAGATAATGTTAAGCCAACATGCATATCAGTGGCTATCAGATGTAAATAAGTCTCGGGTACGTTACTTTAATGAAGTTTATATCAAAGGAAAACGCACACCTTATACTATTTACGAGGCAGTTTGGGATCAGAAAGGTAGAACAGTTATGTCCCATAGCGGCGTCACCAGTTTATTTGACAGGCGACTTCATGTTAATCAATTGTCACTGCGATATTCAGATGTTGATATTGAACTCACTGAAGGAGACGAGTTACTTTTAGGACGTGGTAATTTGTGTGGGTTGCGGGTGGAATCGGATGCTGCCTCAAGAATCCATGCTACTTTAAAATGCCAGGATGGTAAATTGGTCTTAATTGACAGAAGCACAAATGGAACGTTTGTCAAAACTAATCCGGGAAAACGCTCCACAGATAATTTTATGTTTTATTTGCATCATAAGATGTGGATGACCACTTGTGATGGTGTGATATGTCTGGGAAGCCCTGTTACTGATAAAAGTGACAGTATGATTCACTTCAAGTGTTCTTATAAACAAAATTAAGTAATGTGATATCACTACGTAAAGTGGAAGTTCCGTGTTGTAAGTATCTTGATTAATAATGGGGCTTTCTGATTTCTCTGATAAGAAATAATGCCTTTATTAACGTGAGTGTTTTCGAGGAACGATTCTATCCTCAATAAGAATGACCATGAT
>JAHZIU010000162.1 GCA_022601315.1 Betaproteobacteria bacterium | reverse complement strand
TAATACATCAACTAAAACGAAACAGGATTATGGTTCTGATCCAGTTTCAGTTCGCGAAACGGATCAATATCGTGCTGAATATGTACATGAATTTGTACAGAAGTGGGACTCGCTGATTGATTGGGATGCACGTATCCAATCTGAAGGTTCATTCTTTATTGATAAATTGCGAGAAAGAGGTACAAAACAAGTGCTGGATGTTGCCACTGGCACAGGTTTTCATTCGGTACGTTTACTGGAAGCAGGGTTTGAAGTCGTCAGTGCGGATGGTAGTGCGGAAATGTTATCAAAGGCATTCTCAAATGCACGTGCACGTGGCCATGTATTACGCACCGTGCAGGCAGACTGGCGTTGGTTAAATCGTGATGTGCATCAGAAATTTGATGCGATTATTTGTTTGGGAAATTCATTTACCCATCTGTTTAATGAGAATGATCGTCGCAAAGCACTGGCCGAGTTTTATGCGGCGTTACGTCACGATGGGGTGTTGGTACTTGATCAGCGTAATTATGATGCTTTAATGGATCACGGTTATACAAATAGTCATACGTTTTATTATTGCGGTGATGATGTTGCTGTAAAGCCGGTGCATGTCGATGAAGGGTTGGCTCGGTTTGAATATCGTTTTTCTGATGGTGATTTGTATCATTTGAATATGTATCCCCTGAGGAAAGACTATACAACACGTTTAATGCGTGAAGTAGGATTTCAAGAGATTGAGACCTATGGTGACTTCCAAGGAACCTATCGAGAAAATGAACCTGATTTCTTTGTTCATATTGCACATAAGACCTATTTGTCGCCAGAGGAAGAATAATAACAATGAGTTCTAATGAAGCAATGCAATCAGCTGCTGTAGAAACGGCACGTAATTATTATAATAGTGAGGATGCTGACACTTTTTATAGTCAAGTCTGGGGTGGTGAGGATATTCACATTGGCTTATATACTGGTGCAGACGAACCGATCAGTGTAGCCAGTCAGCGTACAGTGATTACCATGGCAGAGCGTCTGCCACAATTAGATGCTAATAGTCATATTCTTGATATCGGATCGGGTTACTGTGGCGCGGCACGCTACCTTGCTAGAACTTATGGTGCAAAAATTAGTGCATTAAATCTCAGTGAAGTAGAAAATCAACGTGCGCGCGAATTGAATACTGCTGCCGGTTTAACGGAAAACATTACTGTTACGGATGGTAGTTTTGAGAAAATTCCTTTTGCAACTGCTACAGCAACTGTACCCGGTTTTGATATTTTATGGTCGCAGGATGCGATTTTACATAGCGACAAGCGTGAACAAGTGCTGGCAGAAGCGTTTAGGGTATTAAAACCAGGCGGCTATTTTGTATTTACAGATCCTATGCAAGCAGATGATTGTATACCGGGTGTATTGCAGCCTATTTTAGATCGAATTCATTTGAGTTCTCTGGGTTCGCCTGATTTTTATCGCGCAGTTGCAGAAAAATTGGGTTTTGAAGTTGTCGAGTTTGATGACCAAACAAATCAACTGGTGAATCATTATCAACGCGTGCTAGAAGAAACTGAAAAGTATACGGCAGAACTTGAAAGGAAGATTGATCCGCTGTATGTGGCGCGTATGAAAGCAGGACTGGTTCATTGGATCGAAGGGGGTAAGGCGGGGCATCTGGCATGGGGAATCTTTTTACTACGTAAGTCTTGAAAATAGCTGCCCTGGTTAATTTGCTATATTCAGGCTTTTGGTAATTTATTACTTTGGTTAGAGATGTGTATGTCGGTAAAATCGGATGAAAGAAAACATCAGATCTTGCAGGCACTGGCTAGCATGTTAGAGAATCCGCGTAGAATAAAGATTACCACCGCAGCAGTAGCAGCCAAGGCACAAATCTCTGAATCTGCGCTTTATAGATATTTTCCCAATAAATCGTTAATGTTTGAGGCGTTAATTGAATTTATTGAACAGACTTTATTTGTGCTGATTAATAAAATTATGGAAGATCAAGATAACGGCATAAAAAAAATAGAAAATATCTTGTCACTACTGTTGGGATTTGCGCAAAAGAATCCAGGAATGACGCGTATTCTGATCAGTGATGCCATTGTCAACGAGAATGAATGCTTGCAGTTACGAATCAATCAGCTACATGATCGCCTTGAAGCGACCTTAAAGCAAGCTATGCGATTTGCTGTAAGTGAAAGCAAAATAAATACGGAATTGGATGTTGCATCACATGCCAGTTTGTTGATGTGCTATGTGATTGGAAGTTGGCATCTGTTTGTTAAAAGTGAGTTTAGGCGTGCGCCAATTGATAATTGGCATCAGCAGCGTGATACTCTATTGCCGCAAGCGATGTGTTGATTAAAATACTGTGCAGGCAGTCATGTGCTTTTTTTATTATCAATACTGCAAATGCTGCAAGCAGGATCTTTAATCAGTTTAATCGAACGCCAATCCATTGTCAGGCTGTTTAGCAGTTGTAGGCGACCATTGAGGGTTTCTCCCAGTTCCAATAAGATCTTAAGTGTCTCTGCTGCTTGCATGCTGCCGATGATGCCAACTAATGGCGCAAAAACCCCCATTATTGCGCAAGGCATGTCAGCATCTTCTCCGTCAGAGGGGTACAAGCAATGATAGCAAGGACTGTTATTTTTGCGTAGATCGAAAACCGATACTTGACCTTCAAAGCGGACGGCAGCACCTGAAATTAATGGTTTTTGGTATGTGACACAGGCGTTATTTATTTGATGCCGCGTTTTGAAATTATCACTGGCATCGACAACTGCATCAGCTTGTCTAACAAGTTTTTGTAATTTAACATCGTCCACACGTTGCTGTAGCGCAATGACATTAACTTCCGGATTAATTTTAGTCAGCGTCTGTTTTGCGGATTCGGATTTTGCTTGACCTATTGAATTTGTGTGGTGAATGATTTGACGCTGTAAATTGGTCAGATCGACAGTGTCATTGTCGCAGATAATCAGTGTTCCAACGCCACTTGCCGCTAGATATAACGCGGCAGGCGAACCCAGTCCGCCTGCACCTATTATTAACACACTTGATTGCGTAAGTTTTTCCTGTCCAGAAATATCAATTTGTGGAAGTAGAATGTGACGACTATATCGAAGTAGTTGCTGGTCATTCACAATCAACTAGCTCTGATAGTGGTCAATCACCTTCAAAGATGGTTGGTTAATTAGCCGTCTGTATTATCGTCGCTTTCTGTATTCTCTGATGTTGTAATTCCTTTAAAATAATTCATGGCCTGAATGAGTAAAAGATCCTCATCGGAACCAAACTCTATTGGGGTATTGTCTTTTGGTTTCTGGTCATCAATTTCCGTATCGTCTGCATCATCTTTTTTGTCTGGTGTGCTTGCTGTTTCCTGAATGAAATTTTCGACATCGTCATTTGTTTTTTCATTTTTGCCATTGGACAGGTGGCGATTAAGATCAGCCTCACGAAGACGCTTATCATCAGTTTCTGTTTGATCCATAATATCAGGCGTGATTCCTTTTGCCTGAATAGATTGACCATTCGGGGTGTAATAACGTGCTGTTGTCAGTTTGATAGCCGTTTCATTTCCGAGTGGCAGGATTGTTTGAACAGATCCTTTGCCAAATGTTTGCGAACCCATAACAACAGAACGCTCATGGTCTTGTAAGGCGCCAGCAACAATTTCAGAAGCGGAAGCTGACCCACCATTAACTAATGTAATCATAGGCACTGTTTTTACTTCTGATGGTAATCCTTTCAGATAATCTTTTCCTGGGCCACGTAAGTAATATTCAGGATTGGCGTACAAATGCATTTTCGCATCTTCAGTACGTCCTTCTGTATAAACAACCAGTGCATTTTCTGGCAGGAAGGCAGCTGAAACGGCAACCGCGCCATTCAATAAGCCTCCAGGGTCATTACGTAAATCTAACACTAATCCTTTCATTGGTTCAGTGTTTTCACTGAAAAGCTCTTTTATGGCTTTGGCTAAGTTTTCTCCGGTATGTTCTTGAAATTGTGTAATTCGGATAAATGCATAGCCCGGTTCAATCATTTTTGATTTGACACTTTGAATCTTAATAATGTCGCGTATTAGAGTAAATGTTAATAAATCTGTTTCATTTTCTCTGACAACCGTAATGGTGATGGGCGTTTTTGGTTTGCCGCGCATTAGCTTGATTGCATCACTAAGTGTCATACCTTTAACTGCTTTGTCATCCAATTTGACAATTAAGTCGCCTGTTTGAATTCCGGCACGGAATGCTGGTGTGTCTTCAATGGGAGAGATCACTTTAACCAAACCATCTTCCATCGTAACCTGGATACCCAGTCCACCAAATTCGCCTTGCGTGCCAATTTGCAGTTCTTTGTAGTCGTCTTTATCCAGATAAGACGAATGAGGGTCGAGACCAACCAGCATGCCGTTTATGGCCTCAGTAATTAATTTTTTGTCTTCTACAGATTCAACATAGTCGCTTTTTATACGCCCAAAAACTTGGGCGAAAGTACGCAATTCTTCGATTGGAAGCGCATGTACCGCTTCAGCTGTATCTTTCTTGGCAATGGCGGAAAAAGTCAAGCTGAGCATCACACCTGTGATTGCGCCTATTAGAATCAAACCTGTTTTCTTCAATATGTTACTCATTATGCTTTCTCCGCACTGATCGAATTTTAAATACTTATGGAAACACCGATGAATTCATTAGTCTTTACCGGACAGCTAAAATTCTCTATGTTTTCGTTGTGAATCCAAATAATAGTCTTGTTACTTGCAATTTTAACTTTGAATTGAGTCATTTTATCTCATCTCATCGTGCATTTGACCCAGGATTAAACGGTTTTCTTTATTCAATTTTAATCCAGGTCAAAGGGTCGAATGGTTGACCTTTATGACGTAATTCAAAGTATAAGCCCGAATCTTGGTTGCCTCCGCTATTTCCAACAGCCGTGATAGTATCGCCACTCTGTATGATATCACCGACTTCTTTATAGAGTGTTTCATTGTTACCATAAAGACTCATATAGCTCTTGCCATGATCAATGATCATTAAATTGCCAAAGCCTCTTAACCAGTCGGCAAAGACAACTTGACCATTTGCGATTGCTTTTACATCACTGCCTTTGGGAGAGCTGATAAATAACCCCTTCCAGGTTACACGTCCACTTGAACGTTGACCACCAAAACGACTGACAAGTTTCCCACGTACTGGTAAATGCAACTTGCCTTTAAGGGAAGAAAATGGCGCCTGGCCTTGCAAAGCTTTGGGTAACTCATTGTTATATAATCCTGGAGAATTTTTTTGTTGGCTAAGGATTTTATTGATTTTAGTAACCACATCGGCGATGCGTTTTTCATCCCGCTGAAGTTTCTCAACTTCATTTTGTTGCTTTGCAATTTGTTCTGAAACTTGTGAAAGAATTGTTTGGTGTTTCAACTTTTGTTGCTTTAGTTTGCTGGATTGTGTTGAATATTCATTCTGGATGGTAATGATCTCTGCTCTTTTATTTTGTATAGCTTGCGTCAAAACTTCAAGCTTTTTCTTATTGTTATGCAGTGTATTGATGGTATTTGTACGTGCTAAAGACAGATGTTTAAAGTAATGCATGTCACGCGCAAGTTGATTCGGATTTTGTTGATTGAGCAGTAGACGCAGGTGATCTTGTTGTCCATTAACATATTGCTGATATAACAATTTATCCAGTCGATTTTGTTCAAGTGCTATATCAACGCTGAGTTGTTGGTATTGTGTTTTGAAATGTTTAAACTTTTGATCGGCTTGGTGTTTTTCTTCCAGTAGCTGTTTTTGTTTGCGATTAATCGTGCTAATGGCGCGTTCTGTTTCCCGTAGTGCGTTTGACGCATCCTGCTTTTCTTTTGCTTTGCTGATAATATCTTTCTGCAAGGTCTGGATGCGATCACGCAATGCATCCAAATTTTCCTGGTTGTCTGATAATGCGTAAGATGGATATATCAGCAGCAAAATACAAAATATTAAGATGAACTTGGGTATGAAGCCATACATACAATTAAGTGTATTAAGTTCCAAATATTGTTTGATCAAGAAAAGAACTTGCGCGATACTAAGACGTAATTTGATAATTAAGTTGCAGCTTTGCCTTGATTGGCGACGGCTTGCATTGCTTGCTCAACGGCTGATTGATCGCCAATGTAGTAACTTTGAATTGGTTTCAAATCATCGTCCAGCTCATAGACTAATGGTACGCCAGTTGGTATATTGTAATTTAAAATATCTTGTTCTGATATATCATCCAGGTATTTAACAAGTGCGCGTAATGAATTGCCATGTGCAGTGATGATAATACGTTTTCCAGATTTAACTTGTGGTGCGATGGTTTCATTCCAGTATGGCATAAATCTTGCGACTGTATCTTTTAGACATTCTGTGAGCGGGATATCTTGGCTTGCTAAACTTGTGTAGCGCGGGTCTGTTCCGGGGTAGCGATTATCATCAGTAGTTAATGTGGGCGGCCTGGTGTCATAGCTGCGTCGCCATATTAGGACTTGTTCGTCCCCATATTTAGTGGCTGTTTCAGCTTTGTTCAGTCCTTGCAGGGCACCATAATGCCGCTCATTTAAACGCCATGTCTGGTGTATAGGGATCCACATTTGATCCATTTCATCTAATGTTATCCATAATGTACGTATCGCGCGCTTAAGTACCGAAGTGTATGCAATATCAAAAACAAAACCTTGTTCCCGCAATAATTTCCCTGCATTTTTTGCTTCTTCCAAACCTTTGGGTGTTAAGTCTACATCTGTCCAGCCGGTAAATCGATTTTCTTTATTCCACGTGCTTTCTCCATGTCGCAGGAGAACTATTTTTTTCATGTTAACCTTTTGTAAAAAGGGAGTTGAAGAGCGAGTAAGTAGCGATAAGTCTATATTTTATTATATTTTGCTTATAAGTGCAGCACCTAACTAATCTTTTAAGGTTGAATCACAAGGTGGTGATCAATTGTTAAAATAGGCACATAGCAAATTTTTTTGCCATAAATTTGTGAGCTTAATGTTAATATGCGAATCCATGGCTGGTTGATATAGAGGAATTTGTAATTACAACGGCTGATAAAATTAATTCATTTGGAAATAGAAATAAGTTTATGGAACCATCATTAGAGCAAGGTCATTTTCTCCTGAGAATAGAGAATATTTTTTTTGTTGCTGCTGCAGTTATTAGCGCATTAATGTTGTTTTGGCCAATGATATCACGGCGGGGTACGAAAGAGGTCGATACCCGTGCGGCAATAAAATTGATTAACCACGAGGACGCCCTTGTGTTGGATGTTCGGGATGACAGCGATTATGCGGAGGGACATTTGCCTAATTCAACACATATACCGACCGAGAAGATTGAAGAGCGTTGGGTAGAAATAAAAAAATTTACTGAAAGACCGATTCTGATCATTTATAGTAGCGGCATTCGTTCCCATCATTCTAGTAAGGTTTTGAGTAAAAATGGTTTCAATAAAGTGCATAATCTCATGGGCGGTATTGATGCTTGGAAACGCGCTGGTTTACCGATTGTTAAGCGATAGAGGAATAAATGTCAGAAGTAATCATGTATACAACAGGGTTTTGTCCGTATTGTAAGATGGCTGAAAATCTACTGCGTTCAAAAGGCGTTGAGGAAATCAAGAAAATTCGTATTGATCTGGAGCCCGAACAACGGGCTGATATGATGGATAAAACAGGGCGCCGTACTGTTCCACAGATCTATATTGGAGAAAAGCATGTGGGTGGATACGATGATTTGACTCAGCTTGATCACAAGGGTGAATTGGTTCCTTTACTTGCAACTTGATGACATAGAAATCGCAAGTTTTTTATTGTGTGACTATTTTCTTTTCTTTATAAATTTCAAAATAAGCAGAATACACTATGAGTGAACAGCAGCAGCCAGTTTTTGCAATAGAAAAAATCTATGTGAAGGACTTGTCATTAGAAATACCCAATGCGCCTGGAATTTTCCTGGAGCGTGAAGCACCGCAAGTTAATTTGCAACTTAATACCAAAAATCAGACGATAGAGGAAGGGTTGTATGAGGTGCTGTTAACAGTGACAGTCACTGCAAAGGTGAAGGACAATGTAATGTTTTTGGTTGAAGCACAGCAAGCAGGGATTTTTCGGATTCGTAACGTATCTGAAGAAGAGATAAACCCAGTGTTGGGTATTGGTTGTGCAAATATTTTGTTTCCATATTTGCGCGAGACCGTATCTGATACTGTAACACGGGCTGGTTTCCCTGCTGTTATTCTAAACCCAGTTAATTTTGAAGCCATCTATAATCAAAATCAGGCATCGTCAGAAGCCGACTCCAATACGGAGAAGCATTGAGTGCTTTTTTAATTGAAAACTAACACATGCCCATGAAAGAAAAATTATTGCTTATGGCGGAAAGGTTGGTGACAAGTGAAACGAGTGCGTTGTTGCTTGTTTTGTTTTTGATTTTACCTGGACAATCATTCGCTGATTTGCAATTTCTATCAATAACAGAAAAAGCTGTTGTTATGTATGATGCGCCGTCACTTAGAGCTGAAAAATTATATGTGGCCTCAATTCATCTGCCTGTAGAAGCGATTGTGAATGTTGAAGGCTGGATAAAGGTGCGTGATAGTAGCGGTAGCCTTTCCTGGGTTGAGAATAAATATCTAAGTTCGCAGCGATTTGTTATTGTTATTGTGTCATTGGTGGATGTTTTTGAGATGGCAGATGAGGGCTCACCACAAATTTTTCAGGCGCAGGAAGGTGTTGTGCTGGAATGGCTGGATTCAGATACGCCGGGTTGGACAAAAGTGCGTCATCGTGATGGACAAATCGGCTATGTCAGAGTTAGCCAAGTCTGGGGTTCATGAGAATAGCAATCTTGGGTGCTGGTGCTTGGGGTACGGCATTAGCGATTAATCTTTCTGTTCAGCATCAAGTAACGCTATGGACAAAATTTCCAGACCATTATGCTGAACTGGCTTCGCAACGTATCAATTTAAGTTTTTTCCCGGATTTTCCTTTACCGGAATCTCTATCGGTTACCGATTCGCTTTATGTTGCATTGGAAGCCGCTGATCTTGCATTAATTGTTGTGCCTATTGTGGGATTAAGGGAAACGCTGCATGGCATCGCAGATACTCGAATTAAAGTGCCTATCATTTGGGGGTGCAAAGGGTTTGAATCAGAAGCCGCCAAATTACCGCATCAAGTTGTAGAAGAAGAATATGCGTGTACGCTTTCTAATGGTGTATTGTCAGGCCCCAGTTTTGCAGAAGAGGTAGCGCTAGGAATGCCAACGGCCTTAACATTGGCGTCAGTAGATCAAGTTTTTTCCGCTCAGATGGCTGCTCAATTGCACAGCACCAGATTGAGAATTTATACTAGTCAGGACGTCGTCGGTGTGGAAACGGGGGGGGCGGTGAAAAATGTTATTACGATTGCTGCCGGTATCTCTGATGGTCTAGGTTTCGGACATAATGCACGCGCTGCATTAATTACGCGCGGTCTGATGGAAATCACACGGTTAGGCCTTGCTTTAGGGGGGAATAGAGAGACCTTTATGGGCTTGGCTGGTGTGGGTGATTTGTTACTGACATGTACAGGGGATTTGTCGCGTAATAGGCGCGTAGGGCTCATGCTGGCAGAAGGTAAGTCATTGAACAATATTCTGGATGAACTAGGGCATGTTGCTGAAGGTGTTCATACTGCGCAGGCCGTATTAAACTTAAGTAAGAAACTGGGTCTTGAGATGCCAATTACGCAAGCAGTATGTAGTATTTTGCACCAAGGTGTTTCTGCTAGAAAAGCAGTAGAAGTTTTATTGAATCGTGAACCAAAGTCAGAAATATATTAATTTTGATTGTGGGAGGATAATAGCAGCATGTTGTAAATTGCATATTTAGTATTTATATGCTTGTTTTTTATAAAATACTATATTAAGTAATGATGTAGTAAAGATATCTTTTTTGTTTAGAGAAAGAATTCTAAGTGCCAGTGTGAGTTAAAGAATATTTTTTAATTGCTTGACCAAGTGCACATGGCTTGATATAAGTGCGTTTGCAGTATCTGCTTGTGATTTAATGACCATTAACTATCAAAGGGGAATTACATGAACAAATCCGAACTTATTGAAGCAATCGCGAAGTCTGCTGATATCTCAAAAGCGACAGCAGGCAGCGCACTGGATGGCGCATTAACTGCAATTAAAGCGGCTCTTAAAAAAAATGATAGTGTTACGTTAGTCGGGTTTGGAACGTTTAAAGTCGGTAAGCGTGCTGCGCGTACTGGCCGTAATCCTCGCACTGGCGCTGCAATAAAAATCAAAGCAGCAAAGGTGCCTAAATTCAGTGCTGGTAAAGCACTCAAAGATGCAGTAAACTAGCGCCCTTTTAGTGATCGGGTGCTTAGCTCAGTTGGTAGAGCGTCGCCCTTACAAGGCGAATGTCGGCGGTTCGAACCCGTCAGCACCCACCAGATCACTAGTTTCTTAGCTGGTTTTAGGAGTGGTAGTTCAGTTGGTTAGAATACCGGCCTGTCACGCCGGGGGTCGCGGGTTCGAGTCCCGTCCACTCCGCCAATTTTTTGTAGCATGTAAAATTAACGTCGTTTGTCGTTAACGTTAATACGGTGAGTGTATTTACCACTTTTCATTATTAGTTCTATCGGGTTTTAAATAGTGTTTGATTTTGTCAACCGCAAGAAGCGTATTGTTCAAGTCATTATGGTCGTGGCAGTTTTGCCATTTCTATTTTGGGGGGTGGAATCTTACCGTAGCGATGGCGATGGCTATGTAGCTATAGTTGATGGAGAAGAAATTCCGCGCCGTGAATTTGAACAAGCATTGCGTGATCACCATGAAAGAATGCGCGGTATGATGGGTGATAATTTTGACAGCGCAATGTTGGATAGCTTCGAGGTTCGGAATTCTGTACTGGAATCTTTGATTCAACAGCGATTGTTGCGTCTTGAAGCCGTTAATAATGGCTTTACTGTTTTGGATTCGCAATTGGTGAATACTATTCAGGATATTCCAGCCTTTCAGAAAGATAATGGTTTTTCGAATGAGCAATACCAATCGTTGTTAAGCGCTCAAGGGATTAATCCTCTCATCTTTGAATCAAGAGTTCGGCAGGAACTTTTGTTGCAACAACTGCTTGATGGTTATAGTGAAAACGGCTTTGTGCCAAGTGCAGTAGCCAAAAGAGTGATGTATTTAAGCGAAGTGCAACGAGAAGTCAGTCAGGTACAAATTGATCCAGATGATTTTTTATCTCAAGTGACACCGAGCGAAGAAGAAATTAATGAGTATTACGAACGGCATAGAAATGATTTCTTCTTGCCTGAGCGTGCACGAGTTGAATATGTTGTCCTGTCATTAGAAGCATTAGCAGCAAATGAGCCTGTTAGTGAAGAAGCGATAATAAGTTATTTTGATGAACATCAGGCTGAATTTAGTCAGCCGGAAGAACGCCAGGCCAGCCATATTCTCATCAGCGTTGCAGCGGATGCGCCAGATGAAGAGAAACAGGC
>JAHZIU010000016.1 GCA_022601315.1 Betaproteobacteria bacterium | reverse complement strand
CAGTTGATTCTGGATCATTTGGCTTTCTTGCTCCAGAATCAGTGATTCTTCAGCATTAGCTTCAGCCGCATAATAAGCGGCTAAAATTCTTTGCTTAAGCGTTTCTTCAAGTGTGGTTTTATCTGTTATTGCAGCAATTTTTTTCTGTATTGCCGCTAATTGCACATCTGATTGAATAGCCGACTTAAAAATAGGTTTGGCATCAGGCACAACAACCTGAGCAAACGATACATAGATTGGCAGGATAAGAAAAAACAGAGATAAAACAGTACAGCGAATTACTGTGTTCATTTTACGCATTCATGAAAACGATAAGCTAGCAGAATAGCGGATAATTTATAAATTATCCGCCGCAAACAACGGGGTAATCGCTACGCTCATCAATCTACAGGTTTTCAACCACCCCTCGCTGCTACTAAAGGGGAAAATAACCCAAAGAAATTAAAATAATTGTGATCAACAAAGTGAAATGAAATGACCAGTTACTGTAACCCTTTTTAGACCAAATGGGGACCAATTTCACGTTGCAGGAATTGATGAAAATGCACCATACCCGCTTCCATGGGCATTTGATAGGGACCCGTTTCATTGACATTCTGCTCATACAAAGCACGGCGTCCGGCTGTCATCAGGCGACAAATCTCGTCATCTTCAACAGCAGTCTCATGATAGGCGGCCTGCTCCGCTTCGACAAATTCACGCTCAAATAAAACAATTTCTTCCGGATAATAAAATTCCACTACATTTTTACAACTTTCGATACCAGTCGGTAAAATCGTACTGATCACCAGCGTATGCGGATACCACTCCAACATCACATTAGGATAATAAAGTAACCAAATAGCGCCATGTGGTGGCATTTCACCTTCAGTCTGTTGTAAAACCTGCTCATGCCACCTGGCGTATACCGGACTGCCTGAGCGTTTTAGGCGCGCATCATTAATAGCAACGGTTTGTACACTGTACCAATCACCAAATTCCCATTCCAGTGCTGCAGTATTAACAAATTGACCTAATCCTGGATGAAACGGATCGACATGATAATCTTCCAAATAAACTTCAATAAAAGTTTTCCAATTACAGTCATAGTCATCGATTTGAACACGATCCAACATAAATCCCGAAAAATCGAAATCTTTGAGAACACTCAGATTCGACATATCTTGCGCAACAGATCGACTGCCTGTAAATAACAATCCATTCCAGGATTGCAATGGTGTTTGTTGAAGATTAATACATGGGTTCTGATCGAAATGAGGGGCACCCAATAACTTCCCATCCAGCGCATAAGTCCAACGATGTAATGGGCAGACAATGCTTTTGGTATTACTTCTGCCATTTAATAATTGTGCTTGCCTATGACGGCAGATGTTTGAAAGCAATGCAATGCCCGATGCACCCGATGCATTTCGCACTAATACTTTGGCGTTATTCATCCACTCCGGCACATAATAATCGCCAATGTTCGGCAACATTGCTTCATGGCCAATATAACTGGCGCCTTGATTAAACAAGATACGTTTTTCCACTTCCAGAACTTCAGGATTCAGGTACCAATCAATGGGTAGTTGCACGGATGTTTTACTCAGTTGTAAAATCTCAGCCAAATTAGACATATAAAATCTATATGGACGTCTCTAAAAACCCAGATTCCATCTCAACTGCTTTGTTGCATAGAAATTTCTCTCGCGCCTTGCATTTGTGTGAAATCAGAATTTTTTCAAACGACCTTATATCCTTCAAGAAAAATAGCGGAAAAATACGCCAAAATAACAAAATATAAAACCCATTTTAACAAGATAAGAACGAAAATTTTCTAGCTTGACTATAATGCTCATCTTGATAGTACAATATCATTATGCATCTGTAAGTTATAAAAATAGAATTATTAAAATATTTAAATACTAATCAACTTGGTTAATAATCGAACTCAACTAAACAAAAAGAGGGCATCTTAATGAAATCCAAACGACAGATCAGTAATAATGTGCGCATGGTCTTGCTGCCTGCCGCACTCCTTTTCGGCCTTGCAGCATGTGACGATACGACCAGCCTGCCTGGCAGTAGTGTTACTAGCGCCCCGGAAAGTGACCCCATCATATTACCTTCTGGCTCAGCAACGGGCGTGTTGCTTGGAAGCACAGCGATCGCTGGTGTTTCCTATAACGCTTCGTCGGGCAAATCCGGTGTAACCAATGAAGCAGGTCATTTCGACTTTACTTACGGTGACACAATCGAATTTAAGATCGGGAAATTAAGTTTAGGAAGTGTTCCCGCAACAGAAATTATTACACCGATCACCTTAGCAGAACAAGATGATGACAAATTAAGCAACCTCATCACGTTACTGCAATCCCTGGATGCTGACGGTGACCCCTCCAACGGCATTAGTATTGCAGATGAAACGGCCGACGCACTGAGTAGCTCCATTAACCTGCAAAGTAGTCCGGATACGTTTGCTGACTCTGCCAATTTGCAAGATGCGCTTGAGGCAAGTGGTGTTGATGGTGAAGTCAAAACACCTGAAGAAGCCAAGGAACTCTTTCTCGCTCAAGGTTTTGCCTCACATGATGCATACACATGGGCAACCCATAATGGCAGCGTAGCCAGCATGTTACGTATTGCACAAGACGGCAGCGGGGAATATTTACATGGTGTCGCCAGACCAGACGATTCCTGTGATGAAAACAGAGTGTGTCGTGGTCGTGTCATCTATAAAGCAGGTGCAGAGTTTGGCACCGCAAACACAATTGAAATAGGCGCTAGAGGATTTATATTTAAAGGCGACCCGGTCGTAGATACCAATCTTAGAGATGGTTTGTCGTACCCGGCAGAGACCAGACGGGTCCGCACCGATGGTCTGGCCTTAATTTATTCAGACATTGTTGCATTACCGCTTGAACGGGAACAAAAAGGCCTGTTTGCTGAAATTTTCCACATCGGTGGCGCATCAAGTACCGTATCCGCTAAAAGAGGCGCTGTTGCCGAAACAGTCATTGTCGACACACGACTCAGAAGAGTTGAAGATGATCCTTCAGGCATTGTTGGCGCGTGGGCATACGACAACGATACCGTCAATACCAGAACAGTCGTTTTCTTCCCAGACGGAAAATTCTTTTTGGTTGACCCAACCGGTGAAATACAGCGAGAAGAACAAGCGGATTGCGCTCATCCCGGTGTGGAGTTTGCAAACTACTCCTACAATAAAGGTGCACATTCATTAAGCATTTCAGGATTCACCTACAATACCGATGGGTGTATCGGCCTATCAAGTCTCGAGAGCAACATCGCACATAAATTTACCATCAGCTCAGACGGCACTACAGCCGTACTTGAGAAACAGGGCGATGAACCTGTGACGGTATATCGAATCTCTGGATAAGACTAAAACAAAAACTGTCTTATGATTATTTGCGCGCCGTAAACCTGCCAGTTTGCAGCGTGCAAATAATCAACGCCAATCCTGTATTTACCTGAATGTTTTTTTAAATCTTTTTTTGTCTCTCTACACTTAAATTACAGAAACCTAAGTATATTTATGTTGGCGTTCGTGTTAACTATGAACTAGAATTTATGCTTGGAGATATCTGCTATACCGCTATACTCCATGTATATTCTATCGCTCAACATTACATCTAATGTTCGTGTTACGCTCAATGTTCCTATCAGCACGCTATTTGATGATCAGATTACTAATGTCGACCAGAAGGATATGATTTGCATGTGCTCGTTTGATTTGACGAAAAGGAATACGCTTTAATTTGCACTAATATAGTCTGTACCGCCCCGACCTAAACTAATCGCTACCCTTCATCCACTTTATCCAAATCAATCAGCGGCAATTCCAGCCCTTCGATTTCCGGCAAAGCCCTGCCGGCTATACCTTGCAGATCACCATACATACCGACCGTGGACTCGATCACACCCTGGATCTGCATTTCCCGTTTGGCCCAGAGCCGGGTCATGGTTTTACGTTCTTTGTCCAGATCGGCTTGCATGTCGGAGAATTTCTCGACGATGGCTTCAATACGGTGT
>JAHZIU010000161.1 GCA_022601315.1 Betaproteobacteria bacterium | reverse complement strand
TATGACCACTTCAGTTCCTGAAACGCTGGAAGCTTCAAAAGAAACATCAAACGCTAAATCGCCACAATTGCGCCCTGACATTAACTTTGTATATAAACACCCCGCCCATTTTTTGGCATTCACCGGCGGTGTGGGATTAATCCCGATTGCACCAGGCACTGCAGGGACATTAATTGCTTTTCCATTATTCTGGATACTTGATTATTATCTGGAACCCATTCATTTATTACTGCTCATTGATCTCATGTTTATTGTTGGCATCTGGGCATGTAGCGTAACCGGCAAAGCATTGGGTACCCCCGATCATGGCGGCATGGTGTGGGATGAAACCATTGCGTTTATGCTGGTGTTGTTTTTTACCCCGGCTGGTTGGCTATGGCAATTAGCTGCATTTGGATTGTTCCGTTTATTTGATATCGTAAAACCACAACCCATACGGTATTATGACAAGAACTTACATGGGGGCTTTGGTGTAATGTTTGATGATATGCTTGCCGCCTTTTATACCTTACTGTGCCTGGCCGGATGGAAAGCATTGGTTTTATTTGAAGGTTATTTTTAAGGACACCTCTAAAAACCGAGAGTTTTAGAGATGTCCTTAGGTTTATTCAGGTGCCACTAAAATGACCACAACTGAGCAACAACTGACCCAATTGGCAACACAAGTCGGTGAACGACTGCAACAACGTGGCCTGCTACTGGTAACGGCTGAATCATGTACTGGTGGTTGGCTTGGCCAAGCAATTACTGCTGTAGCAGGCAGCTCAGCCTGGTATGACCGCGGCTTTATTACTTACAGTAATCGCGCAAAATGTGAAATGCTGCATGTCAACCGCGCAACACTTGAAGCGCATGGTGCCGTATCAGAACAAACCGCGCAGGAGATGGCTTTTGGCGCACTAAAAATGAGTTGCGCCCATGTCAGCGTTTCAATAACAGGCATTGCTGGCCCCAGTGGCGGCAGTGACATAAAGCCCATCGGCACCATCTGTTTTACATGGGTGCTTAAAGAAGGCCTGGCAACGTGTGAAACTCACCACTTTAACGGTGACCGGGATGCGGTCAGAAGTCAATCAGTGTTGACTGCATTACAAGGTATTCTAAATCTGTTGGATGATATGCCGCCTTTGGTTGCTTAGGAAGGCACTCATTAAATCTGGGTCAAATGATTGATCAAATAATCATTCATTTGTGAATAAATCGACCCCAAACCAGTCTAACATGGTAGAAGGAAAAGACAGGCCACGTGCCACGGTCACATTAGGAGAAGCTTCCAAATACTGGTTAAAACTTGGCTTCATCAGCTTTGGCGGCCCAGCCGGACAAATCTCGATAATGCATCAGGAACTGGTCGAGAGGCGTCGGTGGATTTCGGAACATCGATATCTGCATGCCGTCAATTACTGCATGTTATTACCTGGGCCAGAGGCAGCACAGTTGGCCATTTATATTGCCTGGTTGATGCATGGTGTACGGGGTGCAATGATCGCAGGTGTATCGTTCATTTTACCCGCATTTGTATTGTTGTGCCTGTTGGCGGGCACTTATCTTGTATTTAGCGATGTCTCGTTGGCACAGGGTATATTCTATGGTATCAAGCCCGCCGTAGTGGCCATTGTATTATTTGCTACCTGGCGTATAGGATCGCGCGTGTTGAATAACAACGTGCTATGGAGCATCGCAGTCTTGGCCTTCATTGCCATCTTCTTTTTCAATATTGGTTTTCCATGGATTGTATTGACTGCAGCAATTCTAGGCGCAGTGGGTGGTAAGCTAGCCCCAGATAAATTCACAAGTAACCGTCAGTCTGGCGGTAACAGCAAACGATACGGCCCTGCCATCATTGATGACGACACTCCCACGCCGCTTCATGCGACATTTTCTTGGCGCAAATTGACCCTGATACTTATTATTTTCATTTTAATTTGGTTGGCAGCGGTCTATCTCATCAGCAACCATCCGGTGCTATCTGACATGGGTAGTTTTTTTACCAAATCTGCCTTCTTAACCATTGGCGGTGCTTATGCAGTATTGCCTTATGTCTATCAGGGTGGGGTTGAACATTACGGCTGGTTGACAGGCCCACAAATGATGGATGGTCTGGCATTGGGAGAAGCCACACCCGGGCCGCTGATTATGGTGGTTACTTGGGTAGGTTACCTTGGAGGCGTAGAGAAAAATGTCTTTGACAGCGACATAGTGGGTGGTATTGCCGGCGCAAGTGTGGCGACTTTCTTCACTTTCTTACCATCCTTTCTGTTTATTTTAGCGGGTGGCCCTTTAGTAGAAGCCACGCGCAACGAACTGAAATTTACTGCACCATTGACCGGCATCACAGCTGCCGTAATTGGCGTGATTCTTAACCTCGCCATGTTTTTTGCCTGGCATACTTTCTGGCCGCAAGGAACAACAAATACGCCTTTCAATGGTACGTTTCAAATTTTTCCGTTTATTATGACCATTGTGGCATATATTGCCTTATGGAAATATAAGCTGGATATTATAAGAGTGATTCTAGCTTGTGTGATGGTCGGGTTGTTATGGACAATTGCGCTGGAAGGATTTTCTTAAAGGTAAAAAATAACTGATGGCGACCAGTGATAATCATTTACATTGTCAGTGGTCACCTGATGATCGGAAAATTCAATAAACTGCTCATGGTAATGAAGTTCATCCACCTGGGCATTCCATGAATTGAGTGGCTTCCCTTCTTGTAGTTTGCTCAACATTTCTTCAACCACGGATTCTTCACCTGCGAGAGAACAATGAACCAACTGGTGATTTTTTGGATCGTTAGTTGCGCCACCTCTTATTTTTCTTTTTTGTGCGCCACGAATAAATGTTTGTCTAAACATGACATCCTGGACATTCCCGGTCACATAAAAGCTGACTTTCTTCATCTCAATTTAATATTTGTTCCAAATGACCAGCAAATATTTTTCGATCTTTTTGACTTAGCGCTGAAGGGCCACCAGTGTCTATACCACTTGAACGCAAAGTGTCCATAAAATCCCTCATACTGAGACGCGCATCAATATTATCTACTGTATACAATTCACCGCGAGGGCTCAGCACAAAGCCGCCATTTTTAATGACTTCGGCTGCCAACGGAATATCACTGGTGATTACCAGATCACCAGCACAAAGTCTTTTAACAATCTCATTATCAGCCACATCAAAACCGGACTCTACCTGGAGCATTCTTATAAACGGGGATGGCGGCACATGCATTTGATGATTCGCCACGAGTGTCAGTTGCAAAGACGTACGTTCTGCTGCCCGAAACAAAATTTCTTTAATCACAACCGGACAAGC
>JAHZIU010000160.1 GCA_022601315.1 Betaproteobacteria bacterium | reverse complement strand
GATGATTACACACGTAACCGTGCTACAGGATGCTTTATCATCATTGATGAAAGCAGCAATAATACTGTTGCTGCAGGGATGATTTCCTTTTCTGAAGAGGTACAGATATAAAACCTTAAATAACCGTTTCTTAATATAACTAACCCATCTAAGTATAAGAATGGTAATGAATCGTCATCAACAGTTACAAATATATTAATTAATATATTTATCGATTCTGGCTAACGCGTTGGACTGGAAACCCACGCAATACGACAAAGCCAATTTATCAGTCTTAGCAGCCCTAAAGAAGAAACTTAACCTTTTGATTGGTAACATTTTAATATCAGGAACAAAAATATAGAATCTTTGCCTTACTTTGCTCATTGGCAAGTATTCTAAAACAATTTCCCGAAGCTACTCAGAAATGGAAATAACCGGGAATTCAATCATCTGATGAATGTACTTCAAATTATAAAATTTTAATTGGCTATGACAAATTCGGATTCAATGCTTTACACACAACAAAAAACCACACAGGCTGCACTTAATTTAAAGTATGGATTTACTATTGCAGATCTATATTCTCGAGATGGCCTGGTTAAACTAGATCAAGCATTTCTTGATTATCTTAGCAATAGTGATAATACATTATATAAAAAACTGGATTGCGCGCGTGCGCACCCAGACGCGCTGCCTGCCAAAGATGAATCTGCTTTATTAATAGAAATAGCGCCATGGCTAGAAGATTTTATCGCTGACCTGTTTGGTATTGAATCTGAAGTAAAAACCCTGGCGGAAAGACATCATGAGCTGGCGCCACTGTATTTCTGCAAGCGGCAATTTGTGCAACGTCGCGCTAAAGGGAAAGTCAGCGCTGCGGAACTGGAAGAAATCAATGGTCTGGATCTAGAACAAAAACTAACAGAAGAATTTGGAGTACCTTTTACTGAATTGGTTTTCGCCACCGAAGTCACGCAATGGATGGACGACGAAGCAGAACATGAGGACCGCCTTAAGATTGCGCTGCATTATGCGGCATGGGCATTAAGGACACCTGAAGGACAAAAACATACACAACAAGGTATTTTATTTAAATCTCCTGCTAAACTAAATTTTCAACACTTGTTATCCTTAGATACGGATGAATCGGCAGGCTATCCTGTACATAGATTAGAACATTTACGTGAACGTAATGGTTTCGCCTTAACTGATGAAGGCACAGACCTGATGGGCGCACTAGATGAAGCAAATTACTGTATCTGGTGTCATGAACAGGGTAAAGACTCATGCGCCAAAGGATTAATACAAAAGCCGAAATCCCCTGAAGACTCACCAACATTCAAAAAGAGTGAATTAGGCGCATTGCTTGCAGGCTGCCCGTTGGAAGAGCGTATTTCCGAGTTTCACAAGCTTAAGACACAAGGTGTTGCCGTGGGTAGTTTAGCGATGATTGCGTTGGATAATCCAATGTGTGCCGGTACGGGCCACCGTATTTGTAATGACTGTATGAAATCTTGTATTTATCAGAAGCAAGAGCCTGTTGATATTCCTCAAGCTGAAACTAGAACCCTTAAAGATGTTCTGGCACTGCCCTGGGGTTATGAGATCTACAGCTTATTAACACGATGGAATCCGTTAAATCTACACCGGCCTGTACCAAAAACACCATCAGGACGAAAAGTTTTGGTTGTGGGTATGGGGCCGGCTGGTTATACATTAGCACACCATTTAATGAATGAGGGCCATACAGTCGTTGGAATTGATGGCCTAAAAATTGAACCTTTGGCGGAAGATATTTCCGGTGTGAATCCAAAAGGTGAGCGGGTACCGTTTAATGCGATTCAAGATGCCTCTGAATTGGAAGAGAATCTAGATGAGCGTATGCCAGCAGGTTTTGGTGGTGTTGCAGAATACGGCATTACCGTACGTTGGAACAAAAATTTTCTTAAATTGATACGCTTATTACTTGAACGCAGAGAAGAATTTGCTTTGTTTGGTGGTGTACGTTTTGGTGGTACGTTAACCACAGATGATGCTTTTGCCATGGGCTTTGATCATATTGCACTAGCCGCTGGCGCAGGTCGCCCTACGATACTTAATTTACCCAACGGACTGTCACGCGGCGTACGTGCAGCATCTGATTTCTTGATGGCTTTGCAATTATCTGGTGCGGCGCAAAGTGATTCAATTGCGAATATGCAACTACGTTTGCCTGTAATCGTGATTGGTGGTGGCCTAACGGCAATCGATACGGCGACTGAAGCATTGGCCTATTATCCTGTGCAGGTAGAAAAGTTTTTGCAACGTTATGAAATTCTATCGGCTGTTCAGGGTGAAGCAGCAATACGTGATGCATGGGATGTCGAAGAAGGTGAAATTGCAGACGAATTTATTAATCATGCACGTGCAATCCGTGATGAACGCAAGGTCGCAGAGCAAGAAGGTCGTATACCAAGAATACTGGCATTATTGCAATCCTGGGGCGGCGCAACGATCGCTTATCGCAAACGCTTGATTGATAGTCCATCCTACACATTGAACCATGAAGAGGTTGAAAAAGCACTGGAAGAAGGAATTTGGTTTGCTGAAGGCTTAAGCCCGCTTCGGGTCAATATTAATCAATGGGAACATATTCAATCCGTTCAGTTTGCAATACAGAAAATTGATGAGGCTGGACAATGGCAAAAGACCAGTGAAGTGGAGCTACCTGCACATGCGTTATTAATTGCTGCTGGAACGCAACCAAACACTGTTTTAGCACGTGAAGACGAAGAAACTTTTAAATTAAATGGCCGTTATTTTGCTGCTTGCGATGAAGAAGGAAACTTGGTTGAACCCGCATATGGCAATCCTAAACCTGAGACGCCGATGGTTTTGCTAAGTCGCTATAAAGATAGCACAGACGGCCGTTTTATAAGCTTCTTTGGCGACTTGCATCCGTCTTATTCCGGCAATGTGGTAAAAGCCATGTCAAGTGCCAAACAAGGTTTCCCCATAGTGAGTCGGGTGCTGGAACGTAATTCCCCTGCATCTAAGCAAAATACGCCGCAATTTTTCTCAAATCTGAATAACCAATTACGCGCAACGGTTCATAAGGTAGAACGACTAACGCCAAATATCATCGAAGTGGTTGTACATGCCCCTTTGGCTGCTGAACACTTTCAACCAGGACAATTCTACCGATTCCAGAATTTTGCG
>JAHZIU010000159.1 GCA_022601315.1 Betaproteobacteria bacterium | reverse complement strand
TCCCAGCCCTTGGCAGAACTCACGGCGCAAGGCGCTTACCATCAAAAGTTATTTGAGTCGTTGAGTAGTTTGAGTATAGGTGTGCCAGCTTTAAGATCGCATCGAGAAGATATTCCTGAACTGGTTAATCAAATATTGTCACGCTTTGTTGAATCTGGTGAGGCATCCTCACTGTTGCAGTTCAGTACGGCAGCATTAAATTGTTTACGTAATTATGACTGGCCTGGCAATTTGACGCAGTTAACAGGTGTCGTGCATTCTCTGGCATTAACTTGCGTGGGTGATGAAATTTCTGCCGATGCGGTTCAACAGGCCATGGTTTTTCCAGAATCAACATCCGTTTCTGCAGCTGCAGATATTTCACTGGATCTTTCGTTACGTGAAGCGCGTGACCTGTTTGAGAAAACTTACTTTGAGCGACTGATTGACCAGGAAAACGGTAATATGACCCGTGTGGCAGAGCGTGCTGGATTGGAGCGAACGCACCTTTATCGTAAAATTAAACTATTGGGAATCAAGCTGCGTGGGCATTGATTCTGAAAGGAATTCACGTTTTTTTTGTATTGTTTTAAGCAGTTAAATATAGCGTTATGGTTGTTTGATAACGCATCTTAAGGGATAATGCCGGCTTTGCCAGCCGGTATCGCCTCCAGGTGGAGTAGAAGGCGGGTTGTTCAACAGATTATAAACTATGTTAGCTTGAATATAAGGGAGTTTAGTATCGATGGGTACATTCAATGATTTTGACGCGCCGGTGTTTAAGGATTTAACCAGTGCGGTTCGTGCATTGGCAATGGATGCCGTGCAAAAAGCCAATTCTGGTCACCCCGGTATGCCAATGGGTATGGCAGAAATCGCTGAAGTGCTGTGGATTCATCATCTGCGTCATAATCCAAGTAATCCTGAATGGGTGGATCGTGATCGATTCGTGCTCTCTAATGGACACGGATCGATGCTGATTTATGCGTTGTTACATTTGACCGGATATGATTTGCCGATGGAGGAAATTAAACGTTTCCGACAACTGCATTCCAAGACGCCTGGTCATCCTGAATATGGTTATACCCCAGGTGTTGAAACAACAACAGGCCCCTTGGGGCAGGGCATTACCAATGCGGTCGGTATGGCGCTGGCAGAGAAGGTTCTTGCCGCTGAATTCAACCGTCCAGGTTATAACATTGTTGATCATCATACCTATGTTTTTCTGGGTGATGGCTGTCTGATGGAAGGCATTTCTCATGAGGCTTGTTCTTTGGCAGGAACCTTGGGTTTAGGCAAGCTGGTTTGTTTTTATGACGATAATGGCATTTCTATTGATGGTCATGTTGAAGGCTGGTTTACAGATGACACGCCAAAACGTTTTGAGTCTTATGGTTGGCATGTTGTGCCGAATGTGAACGGCCATGACCCGGTTGCGATTCAAGCGGCTATTGAAGAAGCCAAGCGGGTTAACGATAAGCCGACAATGATTTGTTGTAAAACTGTTATTGGTCTGGGGTCGCCAAATATGGCGAATACGCATTCAGTGCATGGCGCGGCGTTAGGTGATGCGGAAATTGCTGCGGCGCGCCCGCACATTGGCTGGCATCATGCGCCATTTGATATTCCACAAGATGTTTATAGCGCTTGGGATGCAAAAGCTAAAGGTACAGAGCTGGAAAGTGCGTGGGATAAAATGTTTGCTGAATACGCAGGAAAATATGCTGCTGAAGCAACTGAGTTTAAGCGTCGCATGGCAGGTGATTTACCGGCCAATTGGCAAGATCATATAGAAAGTATTGTGAATCAGGTAAATGCCAAAGAAGAAACAATTGCGAGCCGCAAAGCTTCGCAGAATGCCATTGAAGGTTTGGCGCCTGTACTGCCGGAATTATTAGGCGGCTCTGCTGATTTGGCGGGTTCAAATTTGACTTTGTGGTCTGGCTCAAAAGGTGTAAGTCAGGAGACTGGCGGAAATTATGTTTATTATGGTGTACGTGAATTTGGTATGAGCGCCATGATGAACGGCATTTCATTACATGGTGGCCTAATTCCTTATGGCGCAACTTTCCTGATGTTCTCGGAATATGCACGAAACGCACTGCGCATGGCCGCATTGATGAAAATTCGTAATTTGTTTGTGTTTACCCACGATTCCATCGGACTGGGTGAAGATGGTCCAACGCATCAACCAGTTGAGCAAACCGCAACATTGCGACTGATTCCAAATATGGATGTATGGCGACCTTGCGATACTGTTGAATCAACCGTTGCATGGGCGCGTTCTATTGAACGTAAAGAAGGGCCTTCAACATTAATTTTCAGTCGTCAAAATTTACCTTTCCAAAAACGTGATGCAGCAACGATAAAGCTTATTGATAAAGGCGGTTATGTTTTGTCAGAAGCAAGTAATGGACAACCACAAGCTGTATTGATTGCAACAGGTTCAGAAATCGGTTTGGCAATGGATGCACAAAAAGTGTTGGCTGATGAAGGCATTCATGTGCGTGTTGTCTCTATGCCATGCACTAACTT
>JAHZIU010000158.1 GCA_022601315.1 Betaproteobacteria bacterium | reverse complement strand
CAAGCTTAATCGCTATAAAAATGCCTTTGCCCAGATCGAAGTACAACTCAAGCGCCGCTATGATTTGATACCCAATCTGATAGAAACCGCCAAAGGATACATGAAGCACGAAAGCGAGACATTGGAGGCGGTGATTGCGGCACGTAATGCTGCCGCTAACGGTTTGGCTGCGGCAGCTTCCGATCCCAGCAATGCCAATGCAATGCGTGAACTCAGCGGCGCAGAAGGTGCCTTGGCCGGTGCTATGAGTAAATTCAATGTGGTTATGGAGGCGTATCCTGACCTCAAAGCAAATCAGAATATGATGCAGTTAAGTGAGGAATTGATCAGCACGGAAAATAAAGTGGCCTTTGCGCGGCAAGCTTTTAATGATCAGGTCATGGAATATAACACCTATAAGCAATCTTTCCCGCCTATGGTGTTTGCCGCGATGTTTGGCCATGCTGAGGATGCATCGCTGTTGGAATTTGAGGACAGTGCTGAGATTCAGGCTGCGCCTAAAGTTTCTTTTTAATCCAGGTTGATCAAGTAAATTATGAATTTTTTTGAATTACAAGATCAAGCACGGCAAAGTACCACAAAATTGGTATTACTGTTTACTCTTGCTGTACTTTCCCTGATCGTGTTAACCAATTTGTTGGTGATGTTTGCATTTGGTTACGTTAATCCACAACAGCTCAGCATGGAATCTTTTCAACAACAATTTGATTGGGAAACCTTCCTGCTGATTGGCGCTGCCGTTTTGGTGACGGTTCTTTTTGGGAGCTTATACAAGATCAGCAGCTTGTCTGGCAGCGGCGCCAAAGTTGCCGAAATGATGGATGCTGAATTAATTGTAGATGGCAGCGGCGATACGAGTAAGCAAAAAGTACTCAACGTGGTCGAGGAAATGGCTATCGCATCGGGCACACCGGTTCCGCCTGTATATTTGCTGCATGAGGATAGTATTAACGCTTTTGCTGCCGGCACTTCACCCAGCAATGCAGTGATCGGCGTCACACGTGGCACGATAGAGAAATTAAGTCGGGATGAATTACAAGGCGTGATCGCGCACGAGTTCAGCCATATCCTGAACGGAGACATGCGCCTGAACATTCGCTTGATTGGCATATTACATGGCATCCTAATACTCGGTTTGATCGGATATTATCTGTTGCATATAGGGGGGCGTTCCCGTAACTCCAGAAATGGTGGTGGTATCGTCATGCTTGCTTTGGGACTGGTTATCATTGGTTATGGCGGTACATTTTTTGGAAATATTATTAAAGCCTCCGTGAATCGTCAGCGTGAATATCTGGCAGATGCTTCCGCCGTGCAGTTTACCCGTAACCCAGGCGGTATAGCCGGTGCGCTGAAACGTATCGGTAGTGATTCGATGGGCTCTACATTACAAAATCCAAATGGTGCTGAAATCAGTCATGCACTTTTTGGTGAAGGGTTAAAGCATTCATTTACCAGCTTATTTGCAACGCATCCGCCGCTAGAAAAACGTATAAGAAGTATCGAACCAAATTGGGATGGAAAATTCGAATATCAGCCGGTTACTAAAGCGCAGACAAGTGAAACCACTTCCCCGCAAGATCAACGATCAAAAGCAGCAGGGTTAATGGCTGGTGCCGCAACTGTAATGAATAGTGAAGCATTTGTAGATCGTATTGGCCAACTAAACGATGCGCAAATTAATTATGCGCATCAAATCTTAAACGAGCTCCCTGCTGAAATAAAACAAGCTGCACATGATCCATATGCCGTACGCGCTTTGATTTACTTTATGGTGTTGGACAATGAAAAAGAAATGCGTCAGCAACAACTTGAATATCTGGCGTCGGCAGCAGATGATGGTGTTTATGAGGAAACTCTAAAACTGGTAGAGAAATTCCCTGAAATGGAGCTAACACATCGACTGCCTTTGCTGGATATCGCGCTATCAACCTTGCGCCAACTATCGAAACGCCAATATTTGTTGTTTAAAAAAAACCTCAACGCGTTGGTGACCATGGACGCCAAAATTCACTTGTTTGAATGGACCCTTCAAAAGATTTTATTTCACCATCTGGATATTGTATATGAAGTAGCGTCTCCACAAGAATCAAAGCAACTGAGCATAGAACAGACCCAACAGTCCAGTGCCGTGGTTATTTCATTATTGGTACATGCCGGAAAACAACAGGGTTTGAGTAAAGCGGCCGTATTCGCGTTAGCCAATGAAAAATTGGGTAATTTGGATATTGAATTATTATCAATCTCAGAAATAAAACTGGAGCATGTCGGTACAGCATTGGATCAATTAGCGCAATTGGCTCCGCTGAAGAAACCGCTGCTGTTAAAAGCATGCGCTAAAGCAATTGTCGCCGATCAGCAAATCTCAGCAGCAGAAGTTGAGTTATTTCGCGCTATTGCAGATTTAATTGATTGCCCAATGCCTCCGCTTGTAAACTGATTGTTACAATACGCCAATACCTTCAACGGAAGTATAAATTATGGGCAAAGCGTCTTAATATAGCTAACATCAGTCGCTGAGACACCCAAGCGTTAAAAGAAAAACAATCATAGTTTCTGGTTTTTTTCTCGATTGTAGTTCGTACAAAGAAATTCCTGCATCCAGGCTTAAAAAAATAAATAGGGAGAATAAATGGT
>JAHZIU010000157.1 GCA_022601315.1 Betaproteobacteria bacterium | reverse complement strand
GTGACGCAAGCAGCGTATCTTCCGGAAAATCAAGTGCCACTATCATGTCTCCCTTAGTTGTTATAGATTGTTTTTTAGCAGTGAGAGTCTGCTTGTTCGAGTTGTCTCTCTCCAAAATTGTTGATGCAATGTGACAAATTGTCACGCTCTGTGGGTGTTATAGCTCGCGTTTGATTTGACAGTTACCCATTTATTTAGGCATAACGAATTGCTTGTCAAATTGCTCCACATCTCTGTTTAATAGTGCTCCGTTTCTGAAATATTTTTTTAATTTACGAATCCAAAAATATTTAGACTATGAGTCGTATTTAAAGGTTAAGGATTCTTAGTGACGCGTAGTATATATGCTCTTTAAATCACTGACAGTATGAATTGCATACGAATATATTGATCAGATAATTCTTACTTTAGAGGAACTTGCAAAATTAGCTAACTGAGCTGAATTATTGGCTTGAGCGACCAAAAAAGCAAGACAGCCTATTCATAAGTGATAAAGTTGAACCCTCAAGAACTCTAAAAACATCAGCAAATGAAAAGGCTACATGAGACTTTATCACAAGCATGGTTGAATATACAAAGCTCATTATTTCCCTGGTTATCAGAGGAATTGGGGCCGTTGACGGTAAAACAGCAAGAACTGATAACCACGCTGGAATTGTTGCGCATTGAGGAATTCATTTGTACCTCGCGTGGTTTTCCGGGTCGCCCAGCGCAAGATCGCAGAGCTATAGCAAGAGCTTTTGTGGCAAAGATGGTTTACAACCTACCCACGACACGATTGTTACTGGATCGGCTGTCAGTGGACAGTACTTTACGTCGTCTTTGCGGCTGGGAGTGCAAAAATAGAGTACCGGATGAGTGGACATTTTCGCGTGCGTTTACTGAGTTTTCGAAATCCCGTTTGCCTGAACGCGTGCATGAGGCATTGATTCAAGAGAGCTATGCTGGTGAGTTGGTGGGTCACATATCTCGTGATTCCACGGCGATAGAGGCGAGAGAGAAGCCTGTCAAGAAGCCCGTGATTGAGGCAGTGCCAGCTAAGCGGGGGCGGCCCAAACAAGGCGAAGTTCGGGTTAAGCAACAAACGCGCATTGAAAAACAAGCAGAGGGCATGGCACTGGTCGATATGATCGTGGATCTGCCAATGGTCTGTGATGTTGGCACTAAACAGAATAGCAAGGGCTACAAAGAGAGTTGGATAGGTTACAAGTTACATCTTGATGTGGCAGATGGTGGTATACCAGTGAGTGGGTTATTAACATCAGCATCGACACATGACAGTCAAGCAGCCATCCCGTTGACGCACATGAGTGATGAGCGAATCGTTAATCTGTATGACCTGATGGATTCTGCCTATGATGTACCACAGATTCGTGAGATCAGTCGGCAATTGGGCCATGTGCCGCTGATTGATGTGAACCCGCGTCGGAATCCGGCGTTGAAAGAGGAAATTGCAGCCGAAAACAAACGCCGCCGGTTAGTTGGCCACAAACCAGCTGAAGCTATCCGTTATCATGAACGAAGTACGGTTGAACGTGTCAATGCGCGATTGAAAGATGAATTTGGTGGTCGCATGCTGCGTGTGCGCGGACATGCTAAGGTCATGTGCCATTTAATGTTTGGCATTCTTGCACTGACAGCGAATCAATTGATGATTTTAGTCACGTGAAAGTGCTTTGAACCATTTTTAGTCATCAATCATAACGATTGGTGGGGTAGGTATGTCCAAATTTTGAAAAAAATGATGATATGACCCTGTAACGACACAAAATCAGTATCATCATTCAAAAAAATCAGCCTTGATGGCAGATGACGAATTTTTTTCGGCTAGCACGTGATAATTTTGCAAGAGGCTCTGTTATTAGTTCTTTTTGTAAATAATTTTGCAAATGCCGATGATTTTGAATTATCTGTATATTTTAATCTGGGCACTTCAGAACAACATGGAATAATCAGATGTCGACAGGGTGGTACTAAATTAAAAACTGAATACCATTTAATAGTTATTAAAAAAAACCCAAAATATACAATTCTAAGAAACTTAGATTTAGAAGCAAATGTTATTGGTGATGCTGAAGGAGATTTTTATTGTGATAAAGGGGAACTTACCTTAAGAAAGTCAATTAAAACAACAGAAAATTTTATTCATCTACATATTTTCCTGGTAGAAGTCTATCTGATCAAGGACAGTATATTTGATATTGCAAAGATCAAATTATCATCTGCAAGAAACTATTTTGCACAAAGTAAATTTATTAATGAAGCTGGACACACGTTAGTAAAAACAGCACATATAGAGGAATCCGTCAATCCTGAAAGTGTCGACCCCATCATAGCTAATAGTGATTTGCTTTACCGTATAGAAATAAGGAGAAAAGCAAATTGATACCAACTGATATATACGACCCACCAACACCGTTATCGACCCGGAAATCCTCCAAGCTCAGTATTAAGGGATTGCAACAATTGGATTCTCAAACACATGGTCTTATACGAGATGCCAACCAGGGTTATGTATTTTTTGTTGAAAATGATAATCGCTTCCTTCGGGTTCCAGTTGAACTGGGATATGTCATACAGAAAGTGCGTCCTATTTATAGGACTAGCAGCCAGACAAAGCATAGTAACAGATGATGCTCTTCACCTTAATTAACAAACATAAGCTCACTGAACTGGAATAGACTATGCTCGCTTCAATCGTGCGTACAATGATCAACCAACGGTTGATTGTAATTGTAATATCGCTGATATTAATTGGCACTGGTATACGTGCTACAACACAATTATCTGTCGACGCTTTTCCTGATGTAACTAATGTACAAGTGCTAGTAGCCACAGAAGCATTAGGTCGCAGCCCGGAAGAAATCGAACGATTAGTAACGATACCACTCGAAATCTCGATGACAGGCTTGCCGGGCTTGGTCGAGATGCGTTCGCTGAACAAGAGTGGAATATCGTTAATAACATTAGTTTTTACTGATGACACCGATGTCTACTTTGCACGCCAGCTAGTCATGGAACGCCTGATTAATGCCAGTAGCCGCATGCCGGATGACGTTACCCCAGAGCTCGGTCCGGTATCAACAGGATTAGGTGAAGTCTATCAATACACACTTGATCATCCCGACGATGGTGAACGCACACTGACTGTGGAAGAATTAACCGAGCGACGCACTATACAAGACTGGGTTGTGCGACCCATGTTGCGTTCAATTCAAGGTGTAGCAGAAACAAACTCTATCGGCGGTCATGCCAAACAATACCATGTGTTGGTCAATCCAGAGCGCCTGCGCCATTATGATTTAACGCTATCGCAAGTCGATCAATCCATAGCCAACAACAACGCAAATGCCAGCGGTAATATCCTGGCATTGCATGCCGAGCAATATTTGATTCGTAGTGTTGGCTTGATTCGAACACTGGACGATATTGAAAACATCGTACTCAAAGAAATCGGCGGCGTGCCGGTATTTGTACGCGATGTCGCTGAAGTTAAAATCGGTACTGCCGTGCGTCAAGGCGCCAATGTTAGAGGCGGTTATACGGAATCGGCAGGCGGTATTGTAATGATGCTACGCGGCGGCAATGCCAAGGAAATTGTCACGCGCATAAAAACGCGGGTTGACGAAATCAATGAACAAGGCTTATTGCCCAACGGACTCCAGATTGTACCTTTCTATGATCGCACCGATCTGGTGGACTCTGCATTATGGACAGTAACCAAGGTTCTGATTGAAGGGATTATTCTGGTGATTATCATCTTGTTCGTCTTCTTGGGTGATGTACGCTCCAGCCTGATTGTGGTGGCAACACTCATTATTACTCCACTAATCACCTTTATGATTATGAATAATCAGGGTATTTCTGCAAACTTAATGTCATTGGGAGGATTGGCGGTTGCCATTGGTCTCATGGTCGACTCGACCGTGGTGGTGGTGGAAAACGTCCACCACCGTCTGGGTCATGCGGCCAACACGATGGAAGCAAGGTTTCGCACCATTATTGATGCGGTTTCTGAAGTCGGTGTCCCTGTCATCTTTGGCATCTCCATTATTATCCTTGTATTCTTACCACTGATGACATTGCAAGGTATGGAAGGTAAAACCTTCAGCCCACTCGCCTACACCATCGCCATTGCACTGGCCGTATCGCTGGTAGTCTCATTGACTTTATCACCGGTGTTATGCGCTTATATTCTCAAAGGCGGTGGCGGTGAGGTGACAGATACCCGTATCATTGCATATCTTAAAGGACATTATCGTGTCTTGCTTGATCGCGCATTGGCTAGCGAGAAAATCACCATTATGGTTGCGGTAGCATTGCTGGGAACCTCATTTGCTTTGTTTCCTTTTCTGGGAAAATCGTTTATTCCAACACTGAAAGAAGGTGCTTTAACGCCTGTGATTATTCGTGTGCCCTCAATTTCACTGGAAGAATCCGTTGAGATGGAAATGGAAGCCATGAAATTGGTGGCGGCAATACCTGGTGTCGCAAGTGTCGTATCTAAGGTTGGTCGTGGTGAATCACCAGCAGACCCTGCGGGTCCCAACGAATCCGACCCAATTATAAACATCGATCCAGATTCTGGACGAACCCAGGACGAAGTTGACGCAGACATCCGCGAAGCGTTATCGATTCTGCCTGGAGCGAGCATTGTCTTATCCCAACCCATAGCGCAGCGGGTTGATGAAATGGTCACCGGTGTACGTTCTCAGATAGCGGTCAAAATCTTTGGCGATGATCTGGGTGAACTACGCGAGTTATCTGAACAAGTTGCACGTATTCTGCGATCGATTGATGGTGCGCGTGATATTCGTATCGAACGCTTATCAGGACAACAATCCCTGACCATCGACATTGATCGGGATGCCATTGCGCGGCATGGTCTCAATGTAGCTGATGTCAATGAATTGATTGAAACAGCCATTGGTGGGAAAGAAATTACCAACGTATTCGAAGGAGAACGGCGTTTTTCCCTTATTCTGCGTTTTCCTCCAGAGTATCGCGACAATATTGATTCCATTCGCGATCTTTTACTTCGCCCTACTGGCCCTGAATTTGCAAATGGCGATGCTTCCGGCAGAGCATTAATACCACTGCATGCAGTTGCAGAGATTAACGTTGTTGATGGACCAGCACAAGTCTCTCGTGAATTCGCCAAACGCCGTGTAGTAGTTGGCGCCAATGTACATGAACGTGATTTGGGTGGTTTTGTGGAAGAAATTCAGGAACGTGTCGCCGCAGAAGTAACCTTGCCGACAGGTTATTACTTTGAATGGGGCGGACAATTTGAAAATATGGAACGTGCCATGGGTACCTTATCCATCATCGTTCCGATAACTATTGCAGCGATTTTCTTTCTACTGTTTTTATTATTCAAATCACTTAAACTGGCTTCACTCATTATCCTAGTACTCCCTTTTGCCTCCATCGGTGGCATCATGGGATTATTCCTGACCGGTGAATATCTATCCGTTCCGGCTTCTGTTGGATTCATCGCACTATGGGGTATTGCCGTATTGAATGGCGTGGTATTGATATCGTATATCAAAGAACAGCGTAATCAAGGTGTCAACGTTGCGGAATCGGTCATTCGTGGTTGTGAACAACGTTTCCGACCGGTACTCATGACAGCCACTGTTGCTATGCTTGGTTTGGTGCCATTCTTATTCGCGACAGGCCCAGGCTCAGAAGTGCAACGACCACTGGCAATTGTAGTCATTGGCGGCCTCATTACTTCGACTTTATTGACATTGGTTGTATTACCAACATTATATCGTTGGTTCGACGTAAAGCCAGATGAACACGTACTGGATAAACCGACTAAACAAGAAACAACCAATACCCACTCAACAACAGAACAAGAACAGGCATCAATCACTTCATCTGAAACAACGGTTAAGCCTGTTACAGAAACTTCTTAAGAACTAAAAAACCCCCGGATCTACCGGGGGACATTTACCTTTCTTATTAACAGAAGCACTGATTTATTGCTTGCTTAGTCTAACAAGAAGCCGTAACTGATTGAGCGCGATGCAGCAGCAACGCAACTCAATCGCCAACTGCACCTACTTCATCAGATAATGTAAAAGTCTGTGTTGTTGAGCACAAATCCCGATGTCAATTCAGCAAACTGTTCGGCATCCGCTCCGCCTGCAGCATCAGCGTCGTAGTATAGCGCACCAGTTTCCGGATTATATATTATATGATCCGAAGCATCCTGCGCTTCAGTACCAATATGAAAATACGAAGAATCTAATCTGCCTGTATCGAGGCCTGTAAAGATCGTACTATCAAGAACAATGAAGTCTCTTGCCGAGAAGTCGACAATTGTATCAACCGTATTGTCTATTGGTGTGTCGAAAACGAAATAGTCACGACCTCTTCCACCAATCAATGTATCAGCACCCTCACCGCCAAAGATGATATCGCTGCCTCTACCGCCATCAATTTGATCATTTCCTTCATCCCCAAACAAGATATCTCTACCTCTTAAACCTAGAATTTCATCATCCCCCGAAGTCCCTTGTAAAAAATCAGATCTGAAAGTTCCGATGATTTTATTCAGTTGGGGTTCTGGGGTTGGTTCTGGGGTTGGTTCTGGGGTTGGTTCTGGGGTTGGTTCTGGGGTTGGTTCTGGGGTTGGTTCTGGGGTTGGTTCTGGAGTTGGCTCTGGAGTCGGTTCAGGGGTTGGCTCCGGAGTTGGTGTTGGGGTCGGCTCTGGAGTCGGATCAGGGGTTGGCTCCGGAGTTGGTGTTGGGGTCGGCTCTGGAGTCGGATCAGGGGTTGGCTCTGGAGTTGGTGTTGGGGTCGGTTCCGGGGTTGGTGTTGGTTCTGGTGTACCACCAGTAGTACTCGGATCGACAAGATCCAACTTCACATTTTTATTGCTGATGTTAGCTTGCAGTTCCGTCGTATCAAATTCACCCCCAGAAAAATTTACAGTATAGGTACCGTTGGCAAGTTCTAAATCATATCCACCACCTACATTTGTTGTGGTCGTCACTATCTCGCCTGTTGCATTGTTCTCGGCACTCACCGTCACATTGCCAAACCCTTCTCCAACATCATAGCTATTATCATTGTCCTGATCGTTAAAAGCGACACCCGTTAAAAAGTAATCTGTTGCCGTACGAGCAAAGTTCTGTGTCACCATTGCAGCGTTAAAACTTTCAAATCGACCGGTCTCGACACCAACACCGATTTCACGGAAATCTCCTTTTAACAAGTTTGCGCGATGGCCTGGTGAATTCATCAGATTAGTATGCAATTGCTGCACTTCATTTTGAATATTCACAGTACCATTGAAACTCTTCCAGGCAATGTTTTCCCCCCAAGTCCAATTGCCTGAGAAATCATAACCCGCTGTTTCCATACGATCACCCGGATTTGACCCACCTACACCAGTATGTGAAAAAATGTTACTCGAAAGCATCCAGCTACTATGGTCTTCAGATGATTCATTCAAATCTCCGTCAAAGGCAAGTGGTTGCGCACCAACTTTGGCACGTTCGG
Organism: Betaproteobacteria bacterium; assembly: GCA_022601315.1. Taxonomy (GTDB): domain Bacteria; phylum Pseudomonadota; class Gammaproteobacteria; order Burkholderiales; family Nitrosomonadaceae; genus Nitrosomonas. The sequence goes on along the minus strand of JAHZIU010000157.1, from coordinate 4,343 downwards.
CATTAATCAATTCGAGCATATACTGCTCAGCGGCGTTAGCTTTAGACATATGTTTAACTCCAGTTTAGTTTATTTGTTTGAAAAAATATTACACTAAGACCTAAAGCATAATTCATGCCAAATACATTTTCCCATTTATAATTAACCAGTTAAATAATATATATATAAATCACATGCAAGCAATTTGTTGCTAGCTATGGGCATAAAAACATTATTGTTTTTAACTCACTGTTTTATATAATAATTTAATGTTTCTAATATACGACAACTCGAAAAATTTTTATCTTCTGCTTAAATCTGCATCAATTTTTCTAGCTGTCACCATTTCTTATTTGGAGTATTATCAACTTAAAGTTGCATTAAACATCAACCGAATATTGCATCAACATGCATGTGCACTGACTACTTAAAGTATTCAGATTCAGTCAGTTTTCAGTGTCACAGGCAATGGTCAATGTCGGCGTACTACGCCTTGCAACCGAGATATCTTGTACGCACTGTATCAGTAATTAACAGATACGGGATTATCGATGCTCCTTTGGCCTGATATTAAAAAAAGGAGAATTGCCATGACTGAGCAAAAAAAACCACATGACCCGGAGCAAGTCGCTTGCGAAGTATGTTTGAAAGAAATACCAATCTCCGAAGCAAAAAGCGATGAAGCCTCTGATTATGTAATCCATTATTGTAGTTTAGATTGCTATGCAAAATGGAAAGAGCAAAACGGACAAAAATGATGAATTTTCGATAACTCAATTCCACACACTTGACTACATCAAGTAGTCGAAACATCAGGCCAAAAGGTGGCATTAATGAAATTAATTTATTTGATACTATTCTGATTTATATCAAACAGACCTAAAATTCATCTGTTAGAGTTCTTTCAGAAATATTCTTATAAATCCCTATTTTAATTAGGGAAATTAATAGTTACTCTATTGCAATAATATGATTTAAGAGTAAAAAAAGGGGGAGCCATGGCAGAACATTTAACCAAGTCCGCTGCACGCAATATCTTCTACGGCGGCACAGTATTCTTCATGGCGGTCTTTGTACTTCTGACGATCCACACCCACTTCTACATAAAAAATGTTTCTACAGATGAATCAACACTCACGGATAATGTTATTCGGGGTAAGCATGTGTGGGAGCGCAATTCATGTATTAATTGCCATACGCTGCTGGGCGAAGGTGCTTATTTTGCACCAGAGCTGGGTAACGTCTGGGTACGCTATGGCGGACGCCAGAATGCATTAGGCGCACGCATGGGCCTTAAAGCCTGGATGCGCGCGCAACCCACCAGAGTTGAAGGACGACGTCAAATGCCACAGTTTAACCTGACGGAGCAAGAGTTAGATGATCTAATCGATTTTCTTGAATGGACCAGCCGCATTGATACTTTAGGCTGGCCCCCAAATGATGCCGGCTAATTGGTATATGTGTTTTGCCTTAGGAGACGAATAATGAAATATCAAACCCAGAAGCTTGCCTATCCATTCTTTGCGGCTGCTTTAGCCCTATTTCTGGTTCAAATATTGGCAGGTGTACTGGCCGGTGCTATTTATGTTTTCCCAAATTTTCTCTCGGAAATTGTGCCCTTTCATATCATTCGTATGATACATACCAACGCACTATTAGTGTGGCTGCTGTTGGGTTATTTCGGGGCCAGTTATTATTTAATACCTGAAGAAAGCGAATGTGAAATTCATAGCCCAAGACTGGCCTGGCTACAACTAGGACTTTTTGTTTTTGCCGCCTTAGCCGCAGTTGTCAGCTATCTGTTCGGCATCCACGAAGGCCGCGAATTTCTGGAACAACCTTTGTGGGTTAAGATCCTGATGGCCATCTCTTTATTGATATTTCTCTACAATGTCACGATGACCGCTCTCAAAGGGCGAAAAACTGTCGTCACAACCGTCTTGCTGCTAGGGCTGTGGGGTGCTGTCGCATTTTTCCTCTTTGCCTTTTATAATCCGGATAACTTAGCGCTTGATAAGCTTTACTGGTGGTGGGTCGTGCATATCTGGGTTGAAGGCGTATGGGAGCTCATCATGGCAGCCATGTTGGCTTTCCTTTTGATTAAGATGACAGGCGTGGACCGCGAGATCGTTGAGAAATGGCTCTATATCATCGTTGGTTTCTCTTTGTTTAGCGGTCTTCTGGGTACCGGACATCACTATTACTGGATCGGCACCCCAGAATATTGGCACTGGATTGGTGCCGTATTCTCAGTGCTGGAGGTCGTACCCTTTTTTGCCATGATATTGTGGGCTTTTTATTTGGTGTATAGGAGTGGGCGCAATCATCCTAACAAAGCCGCTATGCTCTGGAGCCTGGGATGTCCTATCATGGCTTTCTTTGGTGCCGGGGTGTTAGGACTCATGCACAGTTTTCCATCAATTAACTACTATACACATGGTACCCAATTAACAGCTGCTCACGGACACTTGGCCTTCTATGGCGCCTATGTCATGCTGAATTTAGCCTTTTTCACTTATGCTTTACCGGCACTGCGCGGATTGCAACCATTTAATCAGATTTTAAATATGTGGAGCTTCTGGCTCATGACTGGATCAATGGTATTTATGACCATAACTTTATCTTTCGCGGGTGTGATTCAGACCCATCTGCAACGTGTACTCGGAATGGGCTTCATGGAAATTCAAGCTCAAGTGGATCTTTTCTACTGGTTTCGTCTGGGCTCAGGCTTATTTTTTCTATTGGGCGCTTTGTTGTTTATCTATGCAACCTTGGGCCCCGTACGAGAACAAGTAACCGCATCCATGCAAGAACACGCTAGATAAAGGTACATCTAATGAATGCATCATTGCCCCAACATAGCGATGAAGTATCGCATTCAGCAAAACAAATACCTTTTTATCTGCCGATCAGCAATGAATGCAACTTATTTGAAGCCACTTACCGTCATCGACTTCCTCTATTACTCAAAGGGCCGACTGGTTGTGGCAAAACCCGTTTTGTTGCCCATATGGCAGCGCGTTTGGGACGCCCCTTATTTACAGTCTCTTGCCACGACGATTTGACCGCAGCCGATCTCACAGGCCGCTATCTTCTTAAAGGCGGTGAAACTGTATGGGTCGATGGGCCTTTAACACGAGCAATCCGTGAAGGCGGTATTTGTTATCTGGATGAAATTGTCGAGGCACGTAAGGATGTAACTGTAGTGCTCCACCCACTGACCGATGATCGCCGTATCCTACCATTAGAACGCACAGGAGAAACGCTACATGCACCAGATGAATTCATGTTGGTGGTTTCCTATAACCCGGGATACCAAAATATTCTCAAATCTCTAAAACCCAGCACTCGCCAACGTTTTGTATCACTCAGCTTTGACTTTCCTCCGGGAGAAGTAGAAGTGGAGATTGTGGCAAATGAAAGCGGCCTTGCGCGGGAGCGCTGTATCCCCCTGATTAACTTAGCTACAAGGTTACGGGCATTAAAGGGTATTGATTTGGAAGAAATCGTTTCCACTCGTCTATTGGTTTACTGTGCAATTCTGATGGAGGAAGGGCTCGATCCTTTGCAAGCTGCAGAGATCACGCTTGTTGAGCCACTATGTGATGAAATGGATATCAAGGAAGGCTTGCTGGAGCTAATCCGAGCTACATATGGCTAGTCTGAATATTGCACCAGTACGTTAAATTTTGACCTGTAATCGTTATTCCTGCTGGTTTTTAGCAAATGTTTAGAAAATACAGTTTGTACTTACGACGCACTTGTTGATTTTTAACTTGCCCTGTATGAATAGAACGCACATGCTCTCTACGCCGCAGAATAACTGCGTCTCCGGTCGCGAGCACGCTCAATTCAATAAAAGAAGGCGTTTAAATTCCACCAACTGGTGCAATATTCAGGGTAGTGCGCCTGCAACTTAATATTTATAGTGTACTGATATGTGGGAATTCTGGGAATTAGAAGAACAAATCGGCCGTTCCTGGCACCGACTTGTGGGGCAAGCTGACAGCTATCCTTTTCATCAAGAGGCTGTCGTGACACTTGATTCGTTACGTGCTTCCCTCAGCGTTTTCTTTAGGGGGCTGGGTGGCACCCCTGGTCTGACATTAGCTGCAGGTATGCCACAGTCTTCTGGACATCGCTTAAAACTGCGGCAGCGCTTGGGACTTGAACAGGAAAGCCTGCCACAAGCCGCCCGCAATACTGAACGTTTGCTACTACCTGCTTCTATAGCTTGTTTTTCTTCAGTTGTCCTGAATCGCCGTCTTTATTTCTGGTTGGCTGCTTTCTTTGCATTAGCGCAAGAATCCTCTCGCCAACGTCCGGCCGACCCACTACAGGCCGACCTGGTCTTTTTACATCGC
>JAHZIU010000156.1 GCA_022601315.1 Betaproteobacteria bacterium | reverse complement strand
TTTGTCCAGGATGCCATGCATTGGGGCGATGCGAAAGATGCCATGGATCAAACAGGGCATTCTGAGCCAAAAATTTGATTGATTTTGTAATTTTTTTGGTGTGATGCTGGCTGGTTTTCGATTGAACAAAATTTCAAAAAAATTTGGGTTATGTCACTATGGTAGCGTGTCAGGCTCAGTCGCTAAATTTGATCAACGGATTAATGAAAATTCACATTTAGCAGAATTAATATACAAAGTAGATAAGCTAGTTGCTAAATAGATTTTCCTCCTTTTTCTGAACTTTATTCTGCAGAATACCTTGAACAATTTTATGAATCACAAAGAAACTGCATTACAATTGTTTCTGTTTTTGTTGCATATTTTCCGTACGGTGCAAAAGTCTGTCTAAACAAGGAACATACCGAATATAAATGGTGCTCTATAGCAGAAGCGAAAAGCATGGTTCCATTTCCCAACCAGCGAGCTATTTATGAACATATTTTGAAAAACTTCATCAAAAATGCACCATCAGACTTTATGATGGTAAAACAGTTAACAAGTCAAACAAACGAGGACGCCAATAAACGGCGCCCTTTCTTGAGACGTTATGTGCCGAAAAAGATCGAAGATAGTGGGCAATGAAGCTAAAAATTCTTATTCCAATGTTGAACGTGAGTAATATTGATAAAAGCTTAAGCTTTTACGAAGAAGCTTTAGGTTTTCAAGTTATAAGTGACCCTAAAGCGGTTGACGAGTGGCGATGGGCAACAATACGATCTGGAGATACGAAATTAATGCTTTCTGAAACCGAAACTGATGTTGGTTTGCAGATAGGAATAGATCCTCAAGAAAACACGAAATGGCCAGCAATTTTCTATTTCTATCCTGAAGATGTCTGTCAGTTACATCTGCATGTAAAAAACTGCGGATACCTGCCAACGCCAGTAATAAACACTTTCTATGGCATGAAAGAGTTTAGTATCCAAGATCCTGATGGCCATATGTTAAGTTTTGGTGAAGATGCAGTCGCAGAGTAAAAGTACACATATAAAAATATCTAATGCTCAGTGTAGTAAGATGTTTTGAGTGATGGAAAATCAACTGAGGTATGGTTCAATTGAATTGACGGATGGCGCTTCTCTTAGTCGTAAAGGGACTCCTCCCGTTTTGCACAGCAAATCGTGTGATGGTTATTAGTGCAACTGCTTCCGTATATCCGGCTTCCTATTAGATAATGTGAATAATCCGAGCCATAATGGATTTCGCGCGCAAGGTATAGCGTGGTTCACCTTTATGGCGCCAAACATTTGGCAGAATATTTTTTTGTTACGTTAGATTAGCTATTAGTTGAGCGTCCAACTATGGACTTCAGGGTTATGAGCCTTTCAAAAAAGGCACCGTATCAGGGGAAGTAAAAATCCATGTACCCATCAACCACATGAACACAGCGATTGGAAGCGTTAATCTTTGACCAAAGGAAAATACCTTCTCAGCAAACATTAACAAAGTTAATATCGCCATCCAAATCAGGTTCATCACACCCACAGCAAACATCACAGCCATCAACGCCCAACAACAGGCCACACAAACTAAACCATGCAAGGTGCCCATATACAGACTACCACTGAATTTAGACGACCAATGGCGTGCAAAAAAGCTGAGTGGCGAACGGCAGTGCGTTAGACAGGATTGCTTTAGAGAAGAGATTTGGTAGAAACCGGCAATAATTAATACTGCGCTTGCAATCTGAGGGCCGTGCTTATCCCAAGCCATAAATTCGTAAGTGCTCTGCCTAATTAAAGAATCCAAAATGAAGGCAAAGCTGCCGTACATTATCCAGGCGATACCGTAGCCAGCAACAAAAAATAGAACATACATAATAATACCGAATTTCCCATATTTTTTATTTGTTTTTCCTTTACGCAATGCTGCATATACCTTCACGTATTGTATTTCAGAGGGTAGCATCATCGCGGTTAACATAATGATCCAACCAAGCAAAAAAGTGGGGAAGTCGTGTAGAGGTGCGCCTGGTCCTTGATCCATATCACGCATCAGTATCAAGGTAGTAAGCCATGCAAAAATACTGAGCAAAATAACTATTAAACTTAACAAGCTAGGAATATCGACCTGTTTAGCTGACGTAATTGACATTGGTAAGCCTGATGAGTAATTGTGACTATGGGCACTATTCGTCAGGCCCGCACCAGTCGAAGGGAATATGTTTACTGTTTTGGCCCGCAGGAATATCTTGTGAAAACCCGAATGCACGCCAATGTCCTTCAACGCTTTTACCCCATGTAACCGCTGCTTCTGTTGGCCCGACTTCACTTCCTGGCGGGTTGAATGTTTGTATGCGCTTATTGGGATCGGCTGTTGGCCCAGTCAGTGCTTCACCTTCGGCTCTGAGTACTTGGGGGATCTCGACATGCCAACGCTCAAGTGCTTCATCTACTTCAACTGAGATATTGGCGAATTCAACACCTAGTAAATTACCCAACATGGCAGGAATGAACTGAGCCATCCA
>JAHZIU010000155.1 GCA_022601315.1 Betaproteobacteria bacterium | reverse complement strand
GGGAAATAGGCAGTATGAACTCAACCTCTGACATGACCAATCATCAACAACGCTATAAATCAGTACGCAAGGTAACGTTAATCGGTTCTATGGTTGATTTCCTGTTGGGTGTTGCCAAAATTGTTGTTGGTTGGCTGGCAAACTCCCAAGCACTGATTGCAGATGGCATTCATTCTTTTTCTGATCTGTTAACTGACTTTTTTGTACTTTACGCAGCCAAGCATTCACATAAAAAAGCTGATGAAGACCATCCCTATGGCCATGGGCGCATTGAAACATTAGCAACGGTAGGGTTGGGGTTTACTCTAATTATCACTGCTGCCGGTATAGCCTACCACGCTGTACAACGGCTTAATGACCCCGAAATGTTATTGGAGCCCGGTTTTTGGGCATTAATTGTGGCTGTTGTTTCTGTGATTTCCAAGGAATGCATCTACCATTTTACAATTGCAGCAGCACGCCGCTTGCGTTCAGAAATGCTCATGGCCAATGCCTGGCACAGCAGATCAGATGCAATTTCATCCATTGTTGTTGTAATCGGCGTCGCTGGTGCAATGTATGGATATCCCTACCTGGACGCCGTCGCTGCGGTAGTAGTCTCTGTCATGATTGCCAAAATCGGATTTAATTTGATTCGCTCCAGTTCCAAGGAACTTATAGATACCGCGCTTGACCCGGACAAAATAAACGCAATCCGTGAGCATATTTATGATGTCCATGGCGTACGATCAGTACATATGCTGAGGTCCCGCAAGAGTGCAGGAGATGCTTTGATTGATGTGCATATTCAGGTCGATCCACGTCTCAGTGTATCTGAAGGCCATCAGATCGGTGATGCTGTGCGTTATCGCCTAATGAAAAACATCGATGAAGTAACTGATGTAACCGTGCATATTGACCCGGAAAATGATGAATCCAGCCCACTTTGTAACGATTTACCTTATCGTGAAGAAGTACTTACTGAATTAAAACAATGCTGGCCGCAACTACCAACATCAGCCATTGAAGCGATTACCTTGCATTATTTATCAGGTGAAATTCATGTTGAGCTGGATTTGCCTATTGGAATCTTACGCGACACCAGTGAAGCGAAACCGCTTGTACAACAACTTAAAAAAACTGCTTCTTCAGTATCTTATATTAGCGATGTCCAAGTTCGGTTTAAAGTTTAGGAAGATTACACTAGCCTGAATATTGAGATATAGATTATGATTGATGTGTTTAAATGTGGCGATCTTCAACATCAGTTTTAGTAAAAAGGATTCAAATGTCTCAAAATTTTGACTATATCTGCCTTGGCGCAGGGAGTGGTGGTATTGCCTCAGCAAACCGGGCAGCAATGCATGGTGCAAAAGTTCTGTTGATTGAAGCCAAACATGTCGGTGGCACCTGTGTAAATGTTGGCTGTGTACCAAAAAAAGTGATGTGGTACGGCGCCCATGTTGCAGAAGCGATTCATTTATTCGCCAAAGACTATGGCCTGGATGTCAGTGTCAATAAATTTGACTGGACTCACCTGGCGAGTAATCGTGAAGCTTATATAAAGCGAATTCACGGTTCTTATGACAGCAGCTTGGCGGGTAACGGCGTAACTTTTATCAACGGCTTTGGCCGTTTTGTAAATAATAATACGCTTGAAGTAAATGGTGAGCAGTACAGTGCAGATCATATATTGATTGCAACTGGCGGTGCACCGATTAATCCTAATGTTCCGGGCGCAGAACATGGTATTAATTCCGATGGTTTTTTTGCGTTGCGCGAACAACCAAAAAGCGTTGCCGTAGTGGGTGCTGGTTATATCGCCGTTGAATTAGCCGGCGTACTAAACGCTTTGGGCAGCGAGACCCATCTATTTGTTCGCAAGCATGCGCCACTACGTAATTTTGACCCCATATTGTATGAGACATTGATGGAGAGCATGGCCTCAGACGGTTTGATGTTGCACCCGAACAGCATTCCAAAATTAGTGGAAAAAAATAACAATGGTAGCCTGACATTACATCTCGAAAACGGTGAGAATCATACCGTTGAAACCTTGATCTGGGCTGTTGGACGAGCACCATCAACAAACAATATCGGCCTGGAAAATACTGATGTAACGCTGGATGACAGGGGTTATATCCGTGTCGACCCACAACAAAATACCAGTGCGAAAGGGGTTTACTGTGTAGGTGACTGCATGTCCGGCGGTGTGGAACTTACTCCAGTTGCGATCAGAGCTGGGCGTCTGCTGTCTGAACGTCTGTTCAATAACCAGCCGGATGCAAAAATGGATTTCAGTCTGATTCCAACAGTCGTTTTCAGCCATCCGACCATCGGCACCATTGGATTAACCGAAGCCGAGGCATGTGCCCATTATGGTAAAGATAATATTAAGGTTTACACATCCAGCTTTACTGCCATGTATACGGCAATCACCAGTCACCGACAACCCTATAAAATGAAACTGGTGTGCGCAGGTCAGGAAGAAAAAATAGTGGGCCTCCATGGAATCGGCCATGCTATGGATGAGATTCTTCAAGGCTTCTCTGTTGCTATCAAAATGGGCGCAACCAAAGCTGATTTTGACGCAGTAGTGGCTATTCACCCCACCAGTGCCGAAGAATTTGTAACCATGCGTTGACCGTTTTAATCAGGGTGAGTAACAAAAAGATAGAAATGTGAAAATACTAAATAAAGTTATTGAGCATCTCACTCCTCTCTGTGCAAGCCGAGTTTATTTGTATTTATAACACTAGAAAAATCCACATGAGTCGCTATCGCCCACCACAACCAAAAAGTTCTGCTTATATTAGCAAGCCTGGTTATCAAGCACTGGGCAAGGAACTAAAAGCGTTGTGGGTTACCCGCCATGAGGTGACAATAGCTTTATCAGCCGCCGCTGCTGAGGGTGATCGATCCGAAAATGCCGAGTATATTTACCGAAAAAAACAGTTGCGTGAAATAGATCGGCGCATTCGCTATTTGCAGAAACGCCTTGATGATCTGGTCATAGTTGATAAGCCACCCACAAACCAGCAACAAGTGTTTTTCGGTGCCTGGGTTGAACTTGAAGATGAAACGGGTGAATGCGTTACGTATCGCATTGTCGGACCAGATGAATTCAATGTCGAGAAAGGCTGGATCAGCATGGATTCGCCGGTAGCACGTGCCTTAATGAAGAAAAATCTTGATGATGAGGTAAGTGTGGAACGCCCTGCTGGACAAATAAATTACATCATTACTGGTATTCGTTATACTGAAGATTGATAACCATAATCCTCAATTGATCGCATCAACAGTGATCAATGGAGAGTATTTGAATTATCTTCAAAACAAGCTTGCAATAATGCCTGCAATTTATCCTGCCCCAGACGATTCATTAGTTCTATATTATGTACAGGAATCTGATCAACATCTGGATAATCTGCAATGACGCGTTTAAGGCTCTCTTCACGAAGAAGATGCAACATGGCATAGGGTGAGCGATTGGTATAGTTCTCGGCATCATCAGGATCAGTGCCGCTAAACTGGTAATCTGGATGAAAACTGGCGATCTGATAAACACCTTGCATCCTCAATTGCGCTAGAAATCTATCGGCAAAATTCAGAAACTGGTTGTAGTCATCGAAGTCTTGCAGCACCTTGGGATGAATCAGCAACGTTGTTCCAACTGACGGGTCCCTATCTAACAATTCCAACTCAGCTTGTATTGCTGCCATCAACTGATCTTCAGTTGTCGCATCTGTGACAACAAAGCGCACCCGGTTCTTCACCAATTCACGTTTAGCAAATGGGCAGAGATTCAACTCAACTATAAAGGATTCCACCCACTGCCGTACTATCCTTACTATATCGTCATCTTTCAATAGCGCCCCCGAGAAACATGTATACCTAAGATAGGGTTTTCTTTCGAAGGAAATGGAGAAAAATGATTTTCACGCTTGGGCAATCACATATTTAAGTATTTCAACAACCTGCTCTGGTGTCGTGGCCCATGCCATAGCAGCTGCATCGACTTCCTTGAGCGGATGTATAATATCCTCATCATGCAGGGTAATATAGGGTGTACCCAATGCTGCACAACAACCAGCATCAAAAGCTGCATTCCATTGCTTATATTTATCGCCGAAACGAATCACGGCGACATCGCAGCTTTCAATCAGTGTTTTAGTTCTAATCGCATTTACTTTCGCAGATTTATGATCACGCCAAAAGTTTTTTTCTTCTTTACCAAGTAAGTCCCCCGCAGCGTCGCTAGCTTCATGATCTGTGACCGCAGAAGTGAATACAATAGGCAGATTTTGTGCCGCACAACCATCTTTTAATTGTTGTCTCCAATCCGTATGTATTTCACCAGAGAGATATACATTCCATTCCATGTTCTTTCCTATACTGATTTTTAAATAAAAATACGTTCATGTTCTATTATTCTGTACATGTATAACACGCCAGTCAAAACTATGTTACCAGAATCGCTATGTAAGAACGTGCAGCATAACGAGATAGTGAACTGCATTAACCTAAAAACCGCAGTTGATCGCTCTAAATTATATGCAACCTTATAAATATATGGAATTTGTATGCTGTAACGAAACGCACCTTCTGGGTGAGTCACGCTATGATGTTTAAAGCACGGTGTTCTTTATTTCTGACTGCGTTGCAATTCGTTGTAATAACTAGTTATTACGCCTCATTTCGTCTTGTCAGAAACAAACAAAAAAGAACTATAAACACCATTCAACTGCGGTTTCTAGGATTAAAATCGAGTACTGGTCTAAGAGTATGACACTGCCAGG
>JAHZIU010000154.1 GCA_022601315.1 Betaproteobacteria bacterium | reverse complement strand
TGCGGAACGTCTGGAATTAATGAAAGGACAAAATCCTTATGCAAGTGTTCTTTGCTGCTCGGATTCCAGAGTGAGTCCTGAATTTTGTTTTGATGAGCAACGCGGAGATTTATTTGTCGCACGTGTGGCGGGTAATTATCTAACGACAGATTTTGTTGCAACACTTGAATTTGCTGCTGCGGTTTTACATACTCCATTGATTATGGTTCTTGGCCATGAAAGCTGTGGTGCAATCAAGGCTGCAATTGATGCTTCTGATAATAATGAACAATTCCCAGGACATATACAATCTATTGCCAGCGCACTGGCACCTGCTGTGAGAGCTGTGCGTAGAAAGCCTGATTATGTTGCTGCCAATCGCTATTTAGATGTTGTAAAGATGAATGTCATTTTGACAGTGAGAGAATTACGAAAACAGGCGCCTATACTGAGTCGATTGACCGAAAGTAAAAAGCTTCTCGTAGTGGGAGGCGTATACAGCCTAAAAACTGGTAAAGTAGATTTAATTGCTTAATGCGGCATTTTCTTATAATCACAGCGTAAGTGTTTATGAAAAGAGGATCTGGCCGCAATTTTGTACGGAAAGACCCTCAATCATTATTGAGTCTGAAACTAAGATGACCAGTGTTTTGATATGCTCGCTGCAAATAAAAACATCCACATAACAAGTACAAATGGGAATGTGAGTGTTGGCAAACCAAGCGGTGCCAGGAAATTAGCCAGGCCAGCCTGGCAAATTACAGTTAATATGCCTGCCAAAAGCGCCAAAATTGCTGTTCCAGTAGAGGGTTTGAGAAAAACCCAACCGATGGCCATCATCGTTAATACGGGATTAAATGCGTATAAACCCATTTCTATCAGATTCTGATTTGCGCCGAGAAGTATCGGTACCAGAACCCCCACAAATGTTCCACAAAGTGCCATAAAAGCACCTCGCCATGAAGTAATTGCAATGCCGATTAGAAATAAGATACCTACCAGCACGTTATCTGCAAACATGACTTCTGCAACACCTTTAGTTAATGCCACATACCACATTTCAGTTGTTTCAGGCGTCATGGACGCAAGCCATGCTGAAGCAGGAAGATCGGCACTTGCTATTGCCGTTGGAATATCTGCTGGAGGCAGAACTGGGCCACGCGAGAGGCTATCAAATGAATAAACAGCAAGCATGAACATCCAGCAGGTCAAAACGAAAGGAGAAGTAGATGCAGGTATTTTATAGGGTGTCAAAATTCTAATCAAAGCTGCTAGCACTACGCTTGACAAAATTGAAGCAAAAACAACATAAACCCATAATAGTGGTGTATTTTCAAGGAATAGAAACAAGCATGGTCCAACCAGTGTGCCGTTAAAACCATATAAACCTGCATCGATATCATCTTCAGAAAAACCCAACAGATAAGCCGTTAATGTGCTTGTAAGAACACCGACTGTCGCCGCCAGTCCAGCAGTTAGACCACCAATATAAAGTGCGATTAAAAAAACCAAGCCAGTTACGGCATTACCACAAAAAAATACTTGACCAACACCTCTAAAGACAACGCGGATAGGCCGAGGCAAAGCCATGTCTATTTTCATTGACCATTGCATTATATTTATCTCCGGATTATTTCTTATTGATAAATTTTCAAGAAAAAAATATTAATTCCAATAAATTTATCCCTCGTAACTACTATCTACAACGCCAGACAAGTATATGTTTTAGTTATTAAACCTTTACTTCTTCCAACAAACCTTGCTTGACAATAAAATCAATAATTTCCTGAACTCCCTGACCCGTTCGTAAGTTAGTGAAGATAAATGGACGATCACCACGCATTCTTTTTGCATCACGCGCCATAACATCCAGATCAGCGCCGACATGCGGCGCCAAGTCAATTTTATTAATAATAAGCAAGGCTGAACGAGTAATGCCTGGCCCGCCTTTGCGTGGTATTTTTTCTCCGGCGGCCACATCAATCACGTAAATGGTTAAATCGGATAATTCCGGACTAAATGTTGATGCCAAGTTATCACCACCGGATTCAACCAGTATAAGATCAAGATTGGGGAATTCCTGGGAAATACGTGAAATTGCCTCCAAATTAATCGATGCATCTTCTCTGATTGCTGTATGCGGACAGCCACCAGTTTCAACGCCGATTAATCGTTCTGCGGGCAATGCATCTGCACGCAATAAGATTTCGAGATCTTCCTTAGTATAAATATCGTTGGTAATGACCGCCATTTCATATTGATCGCGCATCTGCTTACTTAACACTTCACACAAAGCCGTTTTGCCCGATCCAACAGGACCGCCAATTCCGACACGTAGTGGATTGGGTGTATTTTCCATTCTTATATATTCCAGTGTGGTTAAGGTTATTTATGACCGATAAACTCTACTATATTGTGTTTCGTGTTGCATCGAAAGTATGGATAAGCCTGGCGCCCAGTTTGACAATTCATCATCTGTTATATGCTCTACACGGTAAGCTATTGCTTCAATTTCTGGATGGAGAGATAGTAGTAATCGTTGGCCTGAAACTTGTCCAAGTGGAACAGACTTAACGCACACCAGTACTTGATTTTCAACAATAGAGAATAATAAGCCCAGTAAAGCTGCTTGATGCGATATTCCCAATGCAATTGCAGCGTATGCAAAAGCTGTTGGCAGTGGAATTTCTGCCTGATTCGACATAATCTTTTGCAACGAATCGTCTGCAATTTCTAAGTCAAGCACTAATTTATTTAGCGAATAACCCATTTGAACAGTTTCAGCACGAAACTCATGTGTGTCACGTGCTGCAATAAAGCGTTCAGTCCACTGGGTTACTAATTGTTCATCACGGTTTGAGAGCGCTTGAAGCAAACGCCAGAATATGGGTGCTTCAAAATCGGCTACAATCGATAAAGACTCGGCAATCCAAGTATGCGCGGATTTTTCGTCAGTAACGTCCCCAATTTCGATAGCTGCTTCCAGTCCTTGTGAATAACTATACGCGCCAATCGGTAGTGATGGACTCGCTAAATGAAGCAGACGGAGTAATTCAATGCTTTGTTTCTCACTTACCATTTCTCAAAACCTTCTTGAAATTTTCCGGCGAATAATTTACAGGAATAACAGTAGATGAACCAAGTGATGATCGTCGGCTCGTTTAACGGTTGTTATTTTCATTAATTACTGCTATCACTTGGCACACAAGATAACCAAAAGCCTTCTGATGTTGCAACTTCGCTTAATACAGTTCTCGAAACAATACTGATAATTGCATTGACAGTAAAACGATAAAGTTGAAATTATCTTTTTACTGTCAAATATGCAATTAAGCAAAGTTTAAGGCATTAAAATAAGAAGTACCGTTGTGCCATTGGCAGCGTAGTTGCAGGTTCACAAGTTAGCAACTCACCGTCGGCTCGTACTTCATATGTTTCAGGATCAATTTCCATCTTCGGTGTTGCGCCGTTATGAATCATGTCTTTTTTACGTAGACCACGTGTGTTTTTGACAGCTATTAATGGTTTGTCAGCTTTCAGTTGCTCAACCAGGCCTGCGGCCAAGGAAGCTTCTGAAACAAAAGTGTAACAGGTGTTCTTACGTGCCGACCCATAAGCACCAAACATATAACGATAATGAACGGGCTGTGGCGTTGGAATTGATGCGTTCGGATCACCCATGAGTGCAGCTGCAATCATACCGCCCTTTAGAATCGTTGAAGGTTTTGCGCCAAAGTGCGCCGGTCTCCAGAGAACGAGATCAGCATACTTACCAACTTCAATCGAACCCACTGCGTGTGCAATACCATGAGTTATTGCTGGGTTAATCGTATATTTTGCAACATATCGTTTGACCCTAAAATTGTCATTTCTTGCAGAGTCTTCCGGCAATGCACCACGTTGCACTTTCATTTTATGCGCAGTTTGCCATGTCCTGGTAACAACTTCACCTATACGTCCCATAGCTTGAGAGTCTGAAGCCATCATAGAAATGGCACCAATATCATGTAATATATCCTCGGCCGCGATGGTTTCTTTACGAATCCGTGACTCGGCAAATGCAACATCTTCCGGGATATTTGCACTCAAATGGTGACAAACCATGAGCATATCCAAATGCTCATCCAAAGTGTTACGGGTATAAGGACGTGTCGGGTTGGTCGAGGACGGCAATACATTCTCAAGCTCAACCACTTTCATAATATCGGGTGCGTGTCCGCCGCCAGCTCCTTCTGTATGAAATGTATGAATCGTTCTACCTTTGAAAGCATTGATTGTGTTTTCAAGATAACCGCCTTCATTAATTGTATCGGTATGAATGGCGACTTGAACATCCATTTTATCGGCAACTGACAGGCAATTATCAATTGCGCCGAATGTCGTACCCCAGTCTTCATGTAATTTCAATCCGCATGCACCTGCCAATACTTGTTCTTCATTCGGTGTCGGTACGCTGACATTTCCTTTTCCAAAGAAACCGGTATTCATAACCATACCGTCAGAAGCGCGGAGCATGGATTGAATATGCCATGGTCCAGGTGTGCAAGTGGTAGCATTTGTACCTGCTGCAGGTCCGGTACCCCCGCCCAACATGGTGGTAATACCGTTCATCATGGCGTCTTCTTCTTGTTGCGGACAAATGAAATGAATGTGCACATCTAAACCACCCGCTGTAACAATCATGCCTTCACCCGCAATTGCTTCGGTAGCCGCCCCTATCGCCATAGTCACATTCGGTTGCGTATCCGGGTTACCAGCTTTACCAATATCAGCGATCTTCCCATTTTTAATACCGATATCAGCTTTAACAATTCCCCAATGATCAATGATAGTTGCGTTGGTAATCACCGTGTCCATCACATCTGCATGGTTGCGTTGGGATTGCCCCATACCGTCTCGAATTACTTTACCACCACCAAATTTTACTTCTTCACCGTATGTCGTGTAATCTTTTTCAATTTCAATAAAAAGTTCAGTGTCAGCCAAACGAATTCTGTCTCCAGTTGTTGGCCCCATCATTTCAGCATATGCCTGACGAGAAATTCTAAAACTCATGTCTATCCCCTTATGATTAATTATTTGGCTAACAGACTAACTAAGCGCACCCATTACTTTCTGATTAAATCCATAAACAATTCTGTCTCCTGCGAAACCAACCAGTTCAACCGTACGTTCCTGACCTGGTTCAAAACGGACCGCAGTCCCCGCCATAATATTCAATCGCATACCATAGGCTTCTTGACGCTCAAAACTTAAAGCAGAGTTAACTTCAAAAAAATGAAAATGTGATCCAATTTGAACGGGCCGGTCACCAGCATTGGTAACCCTTATCGTTTTAGTAGCGCGTCCGGCATTCAATTCAATATCACCGGCTTCGATAATGCTTTCTCCAGGAATCATGATAGTAATCTCCTTATGGGATTATTAGGGAATAGGATTGTGAACAGTTACCAACTTAGTGCCATCTGGAAAAGTTGCTTCCACTTGAATATCGTGAATCATTTCTGAAACGCCATCCATGACATCCGCACGTGTTAGAATACGCGCGCCTTCAGACATCAACTCAGCCACTGTGCGTCCATCGCGTGCTCCTTCCAGTACGGCACAAGTAATTAGCGCAATCGCTTCTGGATAGTTAAGCTTTACACCACGCGCCTTACGTCTTTCTGCAAGTAAACCAGCAGTAAATATTTGAAGTTTATCTTTTTCTCTTGGTGTTAGATCCATGATTCTCTCCTCAGTGTTAAATAATTAATAAAGCTTGATAAAATGCATACTGTCATTATCAACTTGCCGATCTTCTATGTGTTCCACATACGTGGAACTTCTGCCTTACGCCCAAGTATGGCTGGCCGTAAACGACTCCATATCTTCATCATTATTTTGCGTGCAACTTCACTGGAGTCACCCAGATAACGCGCCACCAAAACTGATTTTACTTGCGAAATACCCAGATGACCCGAACCGTTTGCTACAGTATTAGCATCCTCACGAAGTGAGTTAATTAGATCATTCGTATGTATTGTGTTACTAACTGCAATCAGTGTTGCACAAACTGTTTTGTCGGCTAACACAAGTGGACTTTTCATGGCTTCACCGCCACCGACCAGATTGAGTTGTTCGTGCCAAATCAACTTATCTTCACGACGGATATTAACCTGTTGCCTGATTCTTCCATCATTAAAAGATTCGCCAAAAGCGGTACGACCAAAACAAAAAATTTCACAACCGATATAAGTTGAATCTTTTGCTAAAACAACGTTGTGATCAAGTTTTACCTGCGCATTGTTAAAAAAGATTGTTTCTTGCGGCAGCCACTCCAGCGCGCCACCCGTTTCTACATTCAGTTGTACGTTTTGATATGAAACATGACCGTTTGCCTTATACCATTTTGCTGCACCTGGTGTCGTTATTTGTACATTTGCTGCAGTACCGACATGACTGGCAAGTGCCAGTCTATCGCCACCGACAACACCGCCAGGGGGATGAACAATCACAATATGGCATACTTCCGGGCCTTCAGGGTAAAAAGGCTGTTGCACATATAGTTGACCAAAATGGTCACGAGTAACTAATCTGCATTTTCCTTCTTCTTTTCTGAATGTTAATGAAATACTCGCATCGAGCTCTTCATTAAGCGTTGATGAAGCAGGAACTTTCTGTTCCAGTTCATTGTTTAATTCATGATCTTGTGGCTGGTGGCTTTGGCTTACTTTGTTAAGAGAATAAGCAGAGATTGCTTGTTCGGAGCGTATTTTTTTTTGTAGATTAGAATACATGGACATCAGTAGTGTGATTGGATGGGCGTGCGCGTTTTTGTAATTACATTCTCTTTACGTTTTACTTGCATTTGTTCCATTAGCATCTTATCCAACTAATTAATTCAATGTTACATTACACTCAATTTTTTATAATGTAAACTGATAAAATTACAGAAAAAATATAAATAATAGTATGATTTTTTTCTAAATTTTCATACTCAGAAGTACGTACTAAAAATCACAAGAAGTCATCCTTACATGCGATAAAAATTCTGTCCATTAGTCCATTAATTATCTATCATTAATGAGCTTTTTTAGAGAATATTTCTTGGCCGAGTTATTGTCAAATCTGGTGTTTGAGCATTAAATCAAGTAGCGACTAGGCTGTTTGACATTACTTCAACACCACCTTTGAACCGTACTCAGGAACTAAACTATTACTGGCTGGCGTTGGTAGCTTTGGGAATAGCTGGAAATGGTTTGTTCTTATTTTAATGTTAGACGATGTACTAGCCCAATGGGATGGACTCCCCCCTTAATCGGCATCAATGTGCCAGACTAGAGTAACTATCAACTAGTCAAAGAAGAAAGGAGTCCGAGATGAACATTACACGAATTGGAATAGATTTAGCAAAACAAGTATTTCAGA
>JAHZIU010000153.1 GCA_022601315.1 Betaproteobacteria bacterium | reverse complement strand
TTGCTTCAACCATTTTGGCATTTGCGGTAAATGTACGCGCAACAGATCTCGATTACGCGCAACGGCTACCGGATCGTCATTTACATGATCAGCTATATTCAGCGTGGCGAATAATCCATTTATGTCACCACTCACGCCACCGTTACGTGTAGTAAAAAACGCTTTTACATTTTCAGGTGCCGGCCAGTCGGGAATAATCCAATCATTCATCCTAAAACCCTCAGTTGGATGGTGCCTAGAGTGCGGTGCTGCTTTTTTTCAAGATTGGTCATTAACAAAAACAATCAACTGAGGATTCTAAGTCCATACAAGCGCTTGATAAATTATCAGCATTTTATATCCAGCAAACATAAGCTTTTTAGAATTTAAACCTTAAACACAATGTTTCTAGGTTAAAATACGCGCTTTACACTTTGTTGCTTGGATAATCCCAAACATGGCAAAAACCAGTGGCGATTGGCGCTCCTATTAAAGCAAACACAAGGTAATAATATGTTTCAGAAATTGATAATAAAAGATGCGAATAAGGTTTGATAAATGAATTATATAAAAAAACTAGTTGATTGTACGCGCACATTCATTTTATTTGCTGGTGCGGCGGCAATATTATTCATGCAGACTACCAATAGTCTGGCGGATGACCAAATTGAATTACTAAAGGCTGCATTTTCTGGAAAAACAGAAACTTTAAATGAATTATTAGCTAAAGGTGTTAATCCCAATCTTCAGAATGAAAAAGGCTTTACACCGCTGATCGTCGCATCCCAGTATGGTCACACAGATATTGTAAATATCCTGTTGAAAAATAAGGTAGACCCTAATTTACAAAATGCAGGAGATGCGACAGCATTAACAGTTGCTGCAAAAAATGGGCATGAAGCAGTGGTTAACGCATTACTGGCTAACGGCGCCAAGGTTAACATCCAAGCTAAAGATGGCATCAGCGCATTAATGTTGGCGTCGCAAGCTGGCTATGAAGAAATCGTCGATGCATTGTTAGCCAAAGGAGCGAATGTCAATGCACAAACCGAGGAGCAGGTTACTGCCCTAATGATTGCATCACTGGAAGGCAAAACCGCCGTCGTTGATAAATTATTGGCCAAAAATGCACAAGTTGACACTCTTGCCTCAGACAATACAACAGCATTGTATATGGCCGCACGTAATGGGCATGTCGCTATTATCGAAAAATTACTGGCTAAAAATGCGCCGCTTGATATCGTGGCCGCAAATAAAACAACAGCGCTTTATATTGCCGCTCAGAATGGACATACGGATGTTGTTAATAAGCTGTTGGCTAAAAATGCAAAAAATAACCTAGCAGACAAAAATGGCGCCACACCGCTTACAATGGCTGCTTTATTTGGTCACAAAGATATTGTCCAGGCACTTATTAAAAATAGTGCCAGTATTGATCACAAAGCCAAGAACGGCTTTACACCATTAATTTTAGCGGCACAAAATGGACACACAACCGTGGTTGAATTACTACTCGAAAATGGTGCTAAGATTGATCTGCAAAATGAAGACGGCGTCACGCCGCTCATGTGGGCGGCTCTACATGGCCATACAGAAACAGTAAAATTATTGCTGGCAAAGAATGCGGATGCAAACATAAAAAGCAAAAGTGAAAAAACTGCACTGGATGTCTCCAAAGATGAGGAAATTACTGCATTACTCAAAACGGCCACGTCAGAGTAGTAACCAAACATGACTGACGATGCAGGTGGTTATCAATACCATGCACGTCGTCAGAAAAAAGATTGTTTGATTTTTGCGCATCGTGGCGCAAATACGGAAGCCATGGAAAATACTCGGCTTGCTTTTGACAAAGCGCTGGCATACGCGATTGATGGTATTGAGACAGACGTACAACTGAGCCGTGACGAAGTTGCTGTACTGTGGCATGACGAATTCCTAAACAAACTGGGGCTTGCTGATAAACATATTGACGATTTTGATTATCTTGAACTAAGGTCACTGAATTTCCCAGAAACTAACAGCGAAGGCTTCATGACGCTGCAAGCTTTTCTTGATGCTTACCGCACACGCTGCAATCTATTAATCGAAGTAAAAAATCATGACTGGGAACCTGCTTCCCGTCATGGCATTAAAATTCAAAAAACGCTCGAACTGATTGGTCAAAACAGCAACCAAGGTATTTATGTTTCCTCGTTTAATCTTGAAAGCCTGATATATGCTCATCACTATAAGCCAGCATTTTCTCTGATTTATAATTTTGAAGTAGCGCAAACAATTACCGATGCACAACAAGTATTGGCTGCCCAGCCATTTCTTCACGGTCTTTGCTTACCTATCGAAACATTGAGCCGGCCAATGGTTGATCTATTGCGTACTCACAACAAATGCATCGCTGTTTACACCTGTAATAGTGATGAAGAAATAAACAGAGCACTTCAACTGAATGTTGATATTCTCATCAGTGATATTCCTCATAAGGCATTGATGATGCGCAACACATGAACAGAGATTTTTCCGCATTAATAAACCAACAGTTTGACCTTCTGGTTTGCGGTGGTGGTATTTATGGTGCCTGGACTGCCTATGACGCAGCTTTACGAGGCCTCAAAGTTGCCATTGTCGAACAAAATGATTGGGGAAGCGCTACATCATCCGCTTCTAGTAAATTAATCCACGGCGGTCTGCGTTACCTTGAAACCTATGATTTCAAGTTAGTCAAGAAATCAATTAAAGAACGCCAATTATTATTGCAACTTGCCCCTCATCGGGTCTGGCCACTACATTTTGGTTTGCCTGTATACAAACACAGTCGTATTGGCAGATTGCAATTTAAAGCCGGATTGATGTTATATGATTATTTCTCTGATGACGCCAATCCAACAATGCATCACCAATATTTTAATCGCAAGGATTTTCACGAGCACTTTCCGCTACTGACTGATGAAGCTTTAACCAGTGGGTTTACCTACGCAGATGCACAAACCGACGATACTCGCTTAGTGCTTGAATTAATTTCCGGTGCTGTGCAGTCCGGTGCTGTTTGTGTTAATTACTGCAAACTGACAGGCTTATTAGAAGATAATGGTCGTGCTTATGGCGCAACTGTTCAAGATCAACTCACACAATCAACGCAAGAAATCCAATCCAAACAAATTGTCTATACTACCGGTCAATGGTTAGCCAACGATGAATGGGGCCATAACTGGTGTCGTCTAACCAAAGGTATACATTTAATAATGCCTGGCGTGCTAAAAGACGAGGCCTTACTACTAACCGCAAAATCTGATGGTCGGGTTTTCTTTATGATCCCATGGTACGGCTATACTTTACTCGGAACAACCGACACCGAATATAATCAAAATCTTGAACAGGTCGGTGTCGATGCAGCAGATGTTTCGTATTTACTGGCTGCAGCCAATAATTACCTGAAAACCCCTTGGACAGAAAAAGACATCATCAGCAGTTTTGCCGGAATACGTGTATTGAAACAAAACACCCAATCAACCACCTCTGATATGCCATCTAGTATCAGCCGGGATTGGGAATTAAAAACTGCACCTAATGGGGTGCATTATGCCATTGGCGGCAAGCTGACTTCTTCTCGATCAGATGCCAGTAATATTGTTAACACCATTTGTGAAAAACTCAACATCCATTCAAGTTGCACAACGCACCAGCAACCGTTTCCCTGGGCACCACAGGAAAACTATGCTGAATGGTCAGTTATGATGCAAATAGATGCAATAAACCTGGATGTCGATGTTGAAAGTGCAAAATGGCTGGTACGTCGTCACGGCAAACAGGTTATTAATATTTTTCACATGATTGAAAATGAACCTAACCTGGCGAAGCGCATCACTCCGTCACTACCATTTATATATGCCGATCTAATACACTGTGCTCGTTGCGAAATGGTCATACACCTGGATGACTTAATACGCCGCCGTTTACCCTTACTAATTCTAGCCAAACTGACAGAAACTGATTTACATCAAATTGCAAAACGCATTGCCAGTAAGATGAATTGGAATGAAGCGACTATTGAACAGGAAATTAAGAGCTGTTACAAAACCACCCTGAATTCTGACATAACATTTTCAAAACAGCATATTGAATTTATATGACAAATTCATCAACATCAATCAACTGACAGACACCATGGCGTCTCCAGAGTGCGATGAATGTGTACCTCTTGAACTCTATTTAGACAAAAGTACAGATCGATAGTAAAAGTATTATTGCCTAGCATTAGCGCCCTGAGCCGAAAGACAATACAAAACACCTCCACCAAAATAAAGAACCCATGCTTCTATTCTTTCAAATAGATGCATGGGCTCAAAATTCATACCCATATGCAAGTAAGTGTAAAACCAAATTACATAAGGATATTATCTAAATTTATTCAATTTAGAATACGTTATATACAACCAGTCCAATAGCGATGAAACCTACTACACACATACCGAATAATCTTAATACTTGTGCGTCTGTTTCTCTTCTGTTTTCTTCACTCATAATACTGTCTCCTTTTTGAGTTTTACTTCTTGATTGATATTTTTACTTCACTTACTTCCTAAAGCCGATTAATAATACCGACCCTCCACTACACAACCATACAAATATTAGGGTTGTTATAACTACTGCTTGCAAATTTTATTAATTCGTCTCAGTTTTTAGCGCTATCATTGCTTCGCTCCCAAGCGTAACAAACTGATTCTATTATAAATTTCGCAGTAATCACATTACTCTGACTACAACGAACAATAATTCTAACGCAGATTCCCAGATAATGAAAGTATTGAAATAATAAGTCCCGCTGTCAATCCACTATCAGGATGACATATTACCAAAATATGTTCACATTTCCAGCGGCTGCACATAGCCAGTTAATTCAAGATAACCTTGTCCGGCTGGTTTACCATCCTTGGAAAGTATTACCGCACCTTCCCAATAAACAGCCCCAGTTGATTGACGTGAATCAAGCTCTTGATCATCAAATAGCGGTATGAGTCGCCATACTATCTTATCTGTACGAATACGCATGGCAACTGGATAAGTCGCATCAGTATGTGGAGATCGCCAAGTGCGTATCGGTGTAAATTCAACCTGTCCAGGTTCAAAAAAAGTAACGTGGCCAGCCGCATCACGTAATGCCGCATAAGCCCAAAGCTTGCCACCTTTTTTTCGTCGAATCTGAAAAGCCATTAGGGATGAGCCGTCATCTAAATTTGCACCAACCCAATCCCATCCATCAGCGTCCGAATCAAGATATTCTGAAGACCATTCATGATCAAGCCAAGCGCGACCAGTAACTGCAACAGGCTTATCTTGACGAAAAACTGTACCTGTCACACTTAAATGCGGCTCACTATAGTAATAACTGGCTTGCTCTGGTTTTGGCCCCTTACGAGAGAAACCATTTTTGTCCTGCAACAACATCATTTGTGTTGGCGTCAACGATAGCTGTAACCCAAAATCATTGGCTTGCATATCTACCACATAACGACCATCTTCCTCTCGCACAAGCGTCCAATCATCCACTTTAACATCGGTATTACCTTGCTTGGCATACGCTAAGTCAAAGCCTTCACGTGCCGTCTTCTCTTCGTGCATCAGTTTTCCCACCGCCGGATCTGATAATGCGAGATGCGCAATAATTAAATATTTGGCTGCAAAACGACTTGGGTTTTCCTGATTATAGCCGGTAGCGTAGCGAAAAAAAGTAACCTGAAAACCCAGTGGTTCTTTGCTTTTTGTAGTTTCCAGCCATCCTGTTATATACCACCACTCAATGCGAAAATCTTCATGCATCCCGTAATCATGGGGAAAAGTAAGCACATATTCTGGCACAACCGTCTTAAATTTAGATGGCTCTGCAAAAATATTTGCAGCCATAAAACTTATTAACAAGATGACTATCCTAACAATAGAAAATATGTAATATTTGTTACGTATAGATCGTTGCATTACCAGTCCTCCCGCACTGCATGTATCGCACTACCTGAAATCGCGTGACGCCCTGCAATTAGTGCAGTGATAGCAGCTGAAACTAACATAACACTGGCTACTATGAATAACCATCCCCATGGGAAATGTAGCTGCATCGTCCAGTGGAAAGATTGCGGATTCACAATAAATACCAGAATCAGACTAATACTCCAACCTAATAGAAACCCTAGCATTACGCCAAGTGCTGTTAAAAAACCACCTTCAGCTGCCAACATAATCAGTATCTGGCGACGCTTGACACCTATATGGCGTAACATGCCGAACTCTTTAACACGCGCCAATGTTTGTGCTGAAAAACTGGCGGCAACACCTAGCAATCCAATCACCACAGCCACTATTGCCAATAAATACGTTACCGCAAAACTGCGATCAAATATTTGCAAACTTTGCGCTCGAATATCACCCGACCACGATATTTCCAATGCATCACCAAAAGGTAACTGGCGTAAAACACTTTCAATCTCACTTACAGTCATCCCAGGCTGCAACCATAATCCTACAGAATTACTACTAAAATCCTCTGTTAACACTTGATAATCAGCCAACCGTATTTGCACAGCTCCGAATTGCCGACCATAATCACGCCAGATGCCTGCCACAAAGAATTCATGCAATCCCTTACCTAGAGGCAATGTGACCTGCTTTCCAACACGAAAGCCATATAAATCTACCATTGCCTCTGATACCCATATAGGCATCACATCTTGAGGCAACAATGCAGCAGCAATCACGTCATCGGTCAGTGGTATCGTATTACTTGGGTCACTCATATCAATAGTGCGGGCAAATAACGTAATTTCTGGACGAGTCGGGTCTAAAATTAATTGCTGCGTACGGAAGAAATCGGCTCGCGTAAAACCCGACAAACCAGCCAGTGCTTTTTGCTCATTCAATTGAAAACCGCCTTGATCTCCAATTGAAGCCGCCCTCACATATAGATCAGCCGGCAATACATGTCCCAACCATTCATCTACCGATATCCGGAAACTGGTTACCATAATTGCCATTGCCACCATCAAGCTAAAACTTGCCAGTACACCACCAAGCGCAATAGCAGCCAAGTTCGGTGCATTAGCCAGCCGCGCCAACACCAATGTAGCAACTGCACCTGAATTACCTCGCCTAACACGCACCATAAAAGTAAAGACCATAGCCGAAAACCACTGCATTAAAGCAACCCCACCAATTAGTAGTAATGCGATCGCCAAATAACCGTAAATGGGCAACTCTAAAACAGGCGGTAATTGCGTAAATATGATGGCTAGTGTTAAACAAATAATGGCAAACCAAGGAATAGGTCGCCTGGAAATCGACAGTTCATCACCATCCGACTTAAGCGCTCTTGCTGGTTTTGCACATGCAGCCTCCCAAGCCGGCGCAATACTGCCCAACAAAGTAACACCCATCCCAACCATAAAAAAGATCATAGCTGCCAGTGGGCTAAAATGAATATTTGGCTGAACACCGGGGAAAAAGCTGCTTCCCAAATCCCCCCCCAGGAAATATATCGCCATAGCTGCTGTTGCATAGCCTAAAGCCAAGCCCAGTAACGAACCAATCATTCCAAGAATCACACCTTCCAATATAACCTGTCGTAAAAGCTGTAATCGCGTCATTCCCAGTACTCGCAACAATGCAAACTGATGACGCCGCCGAATAATTGATAATGCCTGCGTAGAAAACACCAAAAATGCACCTGTGAATAACGCCACTAAAGCCAACATATTTAAATTCACACGATAAGCACGCGACATATTGGCTACACGTGTTTCCTGATCAGCGATTTCAGTAATAAAATAATGCTCGCCCAAGGCATCACCCAACTTCACTTTGAATGTTTCATGATTAATACCTGGCTTTAATTTCAGTTCAATACGAGAGAGCAACCCAAGATAATGAAATCGCCACTGCGAGACGCCAATATCCATCACAGCAATACGTTGACCTGCACGTGCCCGTACCAAACCACCTGCTACGCGTAATTTAATGGTTTGCAACCCAACATTCAGTTGTAATAAATCACCTCGCTCAACTTGCAACCATTCCATTGCTGTCGGTGACAAGAAAATTGCATCGTCCGCTAAACGGTCCAACTGATTCCCTTCCTCGGTAACACCCAACAAGTCGGGAGAAATCATAGTTGCACGAAACATATCAATGCCCATTACTTTTAGTTTGTGGTCATTACTTTCAAGTTTTTCGGGCACCACAACCTCGAATTCCAGTACTGGATTAGCTAACGCTACACCTTCATATTGAGCCAACACCGGAAAAAGCGCTTCGTCAAACATTGACTGCTTGCTATGCACTTGCAGATCAGATTGACCAGAAAGACTTTTGCTGGCCGCTGAAAATTCATTTAAAGCAGCTGTATTAATCAAATGAATGGAAAAACCTAACGCAACACCCAACGCAATAGCCATAATAACCACCAACCACTGCATAATATGTCCACGCCATTCACCAAACATCAACCAACTCGTTAATGACTTGGTTTTCATTCGGTCTGTCCAGAGTCCACAAGTTGCAGCCCATGCTTGCTCAAGCGCAAAACATAATCTGCAGTAGCCGCAGCAGCATCAGAATGTGTCACGATAATACCGGATGCGCCATTCGCTTTAATCTCATGACGCATTAGCATGAGAATATCATGCGCTGTTTCTGGATCAAGATTACCCGTCGGTTCATCTGCCATGACTAATTTGGGGCGATGTATTAACGCACGTGCAATAGCAATCCGCTGTAGTTCACCCCCTGATAATTGGCGTGGGAAATGATGCCCTCTTCCAGCCAGCCCAACATCAACCAACATTTGCCCAACACGATCAAGAGATATATCATTGAGCAACAAAGGCAAAGAAATATTTTGTTCCAACGTCAAATGCGGCAAAATATGAAACGCTTGAAAAACAAAACCGAATTCTTTACGTCTCAACAAAGTTGCTGCGTCATCGTCTAATGATGAAATTGCTACACCATCAACCAGTATCTCGCCAGAATCAGGAACATCCAAACCAGCAATTAGGTTAAGTAAGGTTGATTTACCGACACCGGAATCACCCATCACAGCCACATACTCACCAGCATTTATTTTATACGACAAATTAACTAACACCTGCCGTTCTTCAGAATAAGCTTTGTTGATATTGCGTAACTCAAACATAATTAATTACTACCCGTGATAAAAACCAGCGCAACTCAGCCCGTTTGCTTTTTGCGGATTCAGCTTTTACTTTATTTTTAGCGTAAAGCGTGACACTCAGGCAAATTGAA
>JAHZIU010000152.1 GCA_022601315.1 Betaproteobacteria bacterium | reverse complement strand
TGCACAAAAAATAACAAACAAAGAGTAGAATCAAATTAATGATTTTATTTATGCGCTTACTGTATCTATACAAAGGTATGCTTTAAAGACATGTATTCAGCTATGCTGAATACTGTGACGGCATGCAGTGTCTTACGAGAATATGGTTTCAATAAAGTACTCGCTTGAGCTAGACCTGATTTAATTTACTTATGAAGATAGTCTATGAAACGAATACCGCATCGATTCTTCACAAAAGAGTTTAAAAGAGATCAATCTGTAACAAAAAAGGAGAAAAAGGAATCGGTTAACAGTATAGGGATTGTTGTCTCCTTTGTATTATTAATAACTTTATTGAGCACCAATTTCTGGGTGCGCAACCTAGAAAGTGAAGCAGCGGATTTGGTAAAACTCACATTGGCCGTGGAGTCTGATATCTGGTCTCTGCTATCGTTACTGCAAGATGCTGAAACAGGCCAACGCGGTTACCTTATTACTCAGAAAGAAGATTATTTAGAGCCATATAACACTGCTCAAACAAAGCTTGACGAGACAATTGCAGATTTAACTAAACTCACACGCGACAACCCTATTCAGCAAGAAAATATCCGCACGATTAATAAATTAATTCGCAAGAAACTTGATGAACTTGCTATTACCATTGAATTAGTTCGGAATGGAGAGTTTGAAGAAGCAACTAAAGTTGTTCATACAAACCTTGGTAAGAATGTAATGGATAAAATTCGCCAAGAGATTAAAGGCATGCATGATATAGAAGCCCTCCACAAAAAAAAACGGTTTCGCAAGTTAGACTACTTACAAGAACTGGAGATGCTCGGAAATTTTCTGGCGATTTTACTTTTCTTTGCAGTTGTAGTTTATGCAAGAAAGTCTTTTACTCTTGCACAGCAGTTTATAGAAAGTGAAAAAAAGCTAGCCACTATTTTGGGTAATACCCGTGAAGGTGTTTATGGGCTAAATCTTAATGGGCGCGTCACCTTTGCTAACAAGGCAGCGGTAGAAGCGCTTGGTTATTCCATTGAAGAAATGGTTAATAACTCCCTGCATGATCTCATTCATCACCACTATGCCGATGGTCAGGAATACCCAAGAGAAAATTGCAATATCTACCGAGCCGTTAAAGACGGCAAAATGCACACTGAAGATCAGGAAGTGTTCTGGAAAAAAGATGGAACAGCCTTGCCGGTGGAATATACCAGTAAACCAGTCCATGATAGTAATGGAGATATTATCGGTGCTGTGATGGTGTTTCATGATATTACAGAGCGCAAAAAGGCAGAAGAAGAAATACTTCAACTGTTGCAGCAAAACCGCAGACTCACTCAGCGTATGTTAAAGATCCAGGAAGATGAGCGTCGTCATCTGGCCAGGGAGCTGCATGATGAACTTGGCCAGCCGTTGGCAGCAATTCACCTCAATGCTGAGACAATAAAGGTGCTCAGCAAGAAACAGTATTTAAAAATCCATGAATGTGCCCAAGTCATTGACGAAACAGCTATTGATGTGAACAAGAGCATACACAGTATATTACGGCAGTTGCGCCCAACATTTCTGGATGATATGGGGTTGGTGGAGAGCATTAAGGAATTGGTTAATCAATGGCAGATTCGGTTTCCTACGATTGAAATCAAACTTTCTATGGAGGGCGAACTGAATGACTTTGAGGACGATCTAAATATAGCGATTTATCGCATTATCCAGGAAAGTCTGACCAACGTGGCTAAACATGCCAAGGCTCATAATGTTTCTGTTCAACTTATTCGACAACCGAGAGGAATAGAAGCTAAGGATTCTTTGAAGTTGATTGTGGAGGACAACGGTAAGGGCTTAGATGACACGTTTATCACAGAGGGACTAGGAGTGACTGGCTTACGTGAACGAGTGCTTGCTATCGGAGGTAAGTTCACAATCAATAACATAAAAGGAAAGGGAGTACATGCCGAAGCGCAGATTCCTATTGCCGTTACCTGTAACACCGTTACAGAAGATTAAATACATGTACAGCTGACAGAGGCTAAGCACAATGAACACAGCGTGTACTGGTAGGGTCTATCAATAACCGGCGAATCGGTATTTCTTCACCGCATACAAAACAACACCCATATTCATCGGATTCAATACGCTGCAAGGCACCTGTAATTTTTTGCAACTGCTCTTGACAACGCCTGACCGCCTCCAAGGCCATTTGCTGTGACTGCATGGCATCCATACGAGAAAGCCGGCCCACTCTAGCCTGATCCAACTCTACAGGATTACCCATTTCCTTTGCCGATTCCACCTGTGCCTTGAGAACAACGCGTAGCTCAATAAGCTTCTGTTTGATTTGCTCAATGTCTGCGTTGTTCATTAATCACTGTCTCATTATGATTTATTTTGAACTTGTAAGCTGGCATTATAAATTTCTCCAGCGTAGCTTTTTGGTACTGCAATAGAATCTTGACGCGTCACTTCACAAGTTACACAGATGCTTCTTCGCACTAACTCCTGTTCCCAATTTAATGGGCGCGGATTCATAAGACCAAACTGCCTCCGTGCCCTCTGAACATGCCTCACAAACAACCGATAAGCGCTCCCCATACCAACACACCCGCAGACTGACATACAGACCTTATCTTTCAATACAGATAGGACTAGACTTATTTTCATGCAACAATGGACAATGTCCCACTTCAGCGTAATGGCAGGATAAATCGGTTAAGTGCTCAGGTGCCTGCTTCAAGTAACTCAGGAATGCCTTCGCTACAACAGATAATTTTTTTCCAGATAGATAAGCATAATACCATTGACGGTTAATGGGAAAGTCTTGTACATCAAGCACTGCCAATTGTCCCATTGGTGCATCGAGTGACAATGTATGGCGTGAAAGGATTGATATCCCAAGCCCACCGATAACGGCTTGTTTAATTGCCTCATTACTACCCAGCTCTATCCGGGTTTTTAGCTGCAACCCCTTCCTAGAAAAAGCACGTTCAATAGCGATACGTGTGCCGGAACCAAGTTCACGTGATAAAAATGGCTCTTCAGCGATACGCTTAAGTGTTATCTTTTTTTTGTTGGCAAGGGGATGGTCAGCAGGCGCCAGAACAACTAGTGGATTGTCAAGAAAAGCTTGTGCCACCGTATCAATTTCCTTTGGTGGCTGACCCAGAATATAAAGATCATCCTGATTGTTGATTAATCTTTCCAATAAATGTTCACGATTGGTTACTTCAAGCGATACATCAACACCAGGATACTGTCGGCAGAACATACCGAGTAATCGTGGCGCAAAATATTTAGCAGTCGTCACCACCGCAAGTTTTAGTTTGCCTGCTTTTAACCCCTTCATATCTGCTATGGCCGTTTCAAAATGATCAAATTTTTCAAAGACACTCAAGCAAGTTTGATATAGCTTGCGTCCCGCATCGGTCAAATAAATTTTCTTACCAATTTGCTCGAACAACGGTAAGCCAACCTCATCTGACAATTTTTTAATCTGTATAGACAAAGTGGGCTGTGTCAAACACAATTCCTCCGCAGCGCGTGTAAAACTTCCAAGTCGGGCGATCGACTCAAATACTTCTAATTGACGCAAAGTACTATGACGCATTATTAACTCCAATTACTTATAGAACTTAATCTATCATCTTTATAGAAAAGTTTTATTATTATTTATAATAAATTTATAGCATGATACGTGTAACCTGCTTTGAAATACTTTTTTGAATTCATATTACCAAGGTTTAATTTTTTTAAAAGTTGACTAAGTGGGTAAGATTTTTTAATTAATTGGAGATTGATATGGCTTCTGAAACACTCAAAGAAGGTAAAGCACGTTACAAGGCTGGCGTCCTGCCGTATAAAAAAATGGGCTACTGGGAACCAGATTATGTGCCTAAGGAAACTGATGTTATCGCGATGTTCCGGATTACACCACAAAAAGGTGTAGACCACGAAGAAGCAGCAGCAGCGGTTGCAGGTGAATCATCCACTGCAACCTGGACCGTTGTTTGGACTGACCGGTTGACTGCATGTGAACTGTATCGCGCTAAAGCTTATCGTTCTGAATTGGTCCCCAACACGGGTCCAGGCACCAAGAATGAAGCACAGTATTTCGCCTACATAGCCTACGATCTAGATTTATTTGAAGAAGGATCCATTGCAAATCTGACCGCATCTATTATCGGCAATGTGTTCGGCTTCAAAGCGGTTAAGGCGCTGCGCCTGGAAGACATGCGTATTCCAGTTGCCTACCTCAAGACCTTTCAGGGACCTGCAACCGGTATCGTGGTAGAACGGGAACGGTTAGACAAATTTGGTCGCCCGCTG